>JANPGA010000134.1:0-10520 GCA_031423735.1 Bacteroidota bacterium
GCTTAATCCGGTAATTGTTGTTGTAGCCGATGAAGGACTTGTAATTACTCCTCCGCTTAATGCCGTCCATAAACCAGTTCCTGGTGATGGATTATTTCCTGTTATCGTCGCTGGACTTCCCGCACAAATTTGTTGATCAACACCTGCATTCGAAGTAACTAATGCATCAACTTTAATTTGAACGGTATCTTTGGTAATGCATGATCCGTTGGTGATGGTCCAAATAAAATTATAAGTGCCGGTTGTTAATCCTGTAACGGTTGTAGATGGATTTGATGCAAGTGTTATAACTGCCGAACTTGATGTAGTCCAAACTCCAACTCCTGGTGAAGGATTATTTCCTGCTAAAGTTGCCGTGGTTACATTACAAAGTAATTGATCTATTCCAGCTGCTGCAACCACATTTTGATTGACGACTACTGCAACGGTATCTTTACTTGTACAGGTTCCATTGGTGATGGTCCAAACAAAATTATAAGTTCCTGTAATACTTAATCCAGTGATGGTTGTTGTAGCCGATGATGGACTTGTAATTACTCCTCCACCTAATGCTGTCCATAAACCAGTTCCTGGTGATGGATTGTTTCCTGTTATCGTTGCTGGACTTCCAACACAAACTTGTTGATCAACTCCTGCGTTAGAAGTAACTAATGAATCAACTATAATTTGAACGGTATCTTTGGTAATGCATGATCCGTTGGTGATAGTCCAAATAAAATTATAAGTGCCGGTTGTTAATCCTGTAACGGTTGTAGATGGATTAGTTGCAAGTGTTATGACTGCCGAACTTGAGGTAGTCCAAACTCCAACTCCGGGCGAAGGATTATTTCCTGCTAAAGTTGCCGTTGTTACATTACAAAGTAATTGATCGGTTCCAGCTGCTGCCACTACATTTTGATTGACCACTACTGCAACGGTATCTTTACTTGTGCAAGTTCCATTGGTGATGGTCCAAACAAAATTATAAGTTCCTGCAATGCTTAATCCAGTGATTGTTGTAGTAGCCGATGATGGACTTGTAATTACTCCTCCACCTAATGCAGTCCATAAACCAGTTCCTGGTGATGGATTATTTCCTGCTATCGTCGCTGGACTTCCCGCACAAATTTGTTGATCAACACCAGCGTTGGAAGTAACTAATGAATCACGACGAATATTTATTGTGTCACCGCTAATACAAAAATTATTAGTTATCGTCCATACAAATAAATTATTGCCAATAACTAAATTATTAACTGTAGTGCTTGCACTATTTGCATTCGCAATTGTTGCAGTACCCAATGAAGTCCATTGTCCTGTTCCTGGGTTAGGACTATTTCCAGTAATAGTTGTTGAAGATAAATTACATAAGACTTTATCAATTCCTGCATTTGCAACGATTGAAGAATCAACTGTAATTCTTACAGTGTCGCTCAAAATACAAGCGCCATTTGTAACTGTCCAAACAAATGAATAGATACCAGTATTTATAAATCCACTAACATTTGAATTTGGATTAATAGGAGTTGCGATTATTGCAGAACTTGTTGTTGTCCATAAACCTGTTGCAGGAGAAGGATTGTTCCCCGATAAACTAGTAACATCACCTTGACAAATTTGATCATCTAATCCTGCAGTAGCAGGAACTTGAACATTTACAGTAATACGTACTGTATCTTTACTAACGCATGACCCATTGGTAACAGTCCATACAAATAAATTTGAGCCTGCAGGAATTCCTGTAACTGTAGTATTAAAACTACTTGGTGTTGTGATTGTCCCACCATTAATTTTTGTCCATACACCAGTTGCTGGAGAAGGATTGTTTCCTGCTAATGTAACATTAGGATTCGATTGACATACTTGTTGATCGGGACCTGCATTTGCATTTATTAGTGAATCAATATGTACTATAATTGTATCTCTACTAATACAAGCTCCAAAAGAAGTTGAATAAATAAAAGTATTATTGCCTACAGAAAGGTTGCTTACTGTTGTTGTTGCTGAAGCTGGACTAGTTATCGTTGCAGAACTTGTAGTAGTCCATGCGGCAGTTCCTGGTGATGGATTATTTCCTATTAATGTTGTTGTGGTAATATTACAAAATGATTGATCTAAACCTGCATTTGCTGTTACAGGAGCTTTAACAATAATTGTAATTGTATCTCTACTTATACATGCGCCGTTAGTGATTGTCCAAACAAAATTATAAAAGCCAACAACCGACAATCCTGATACTGTTGTAGTACTTGATGTTGGAGATGTAATTGTCCCTCCATTTAATGCTGTCCATGCACCAGTTCCAGGAGAAGGATTATTTCCATTTAGTGTACCAGTTCCTGTTGAAGTACAAACTTGAATATCATTTCCTGCATTTGATACTTTTAATGTGCTAACTGTAATTAGCATGGTGTCACGAGTGATGCAAGTTCCGTTAGTGATAGTCCAAATAAAAGTATTTACACCATTCGCTAAACCAGTAACTCCTGATGAAGCACTTGAAGGTGTTGTTATAACTGACGTTCCAGTGGTTGTCCAAAGTCCTGTTCCTGGTGAAGGATTATTTCCAGCAAGAGTTGAAGTAGGATTTGAATTACACACACTTTGATCTAATCCTGCATTCGCTGCAATAGGACTTAATACAATAATTTGCATCGTATCACGGGCAACGCATGAACCGTTTGTGGTAGTCCATACAAAAACATAGGTTCCTGGTGTTGTTAATCCGGTGATAGTAGAAGTTCTACTTGGAGGGTTTGTGATAGTTGCCGAACTTGTAGTTGTCCAGATACCAGTACCTGGGTTCGGATTTAATGCAGCCATTGTAGCAGTTCCCGAACTTGAACAAATATTTTGATCTGGTCCTGCATTGGTTGTTACTGGTTGATCAACAGTAATAGTAACTTGATCTGCATCAGAACAAGTACCATCTGATACTACCCAAAAAAACAAGTAAGTTCCACTCACTAAATTTGAAACTACAGTTGTATCATTACTTGGACTAGCAATTACAGCTGAACTTGCGGTAAACCATGTTCCGGTAACACCAGTAATATTGGGATCTACAGCAAAAATGGTTGTTGAATTTTGAGGAGAACAAATCCTAACAGTATTTTGAATCGCCTTTGCAAGCAATACATATATAGTATGAGTAATGGTATCCTTATTATTTAATGCATCAGTAACAATTAACGTAACTAAATAATTCCCACCTACCGAATACGAATGAGTAGGGTTTTGCAAAGAAGAAGTACTAAGATCACCAAAGTTCCATGACCAATTATTAATAGCTGCACCTCCAGGAATACTGATGTCGGTAAAAGAAACAATGTTACCAACGCAAACGATTGAATCGTTAACATCAAATAATGCGGTGGGTGCTTGTGCAGATGCGCTTCGCGATTGGCAAAGTAGCATCAAGAAAGCTGAAAGTAGTACTATAATCGCTCGAGTTCTGCGCAACATCTTATGAAGACTTTTTTAACAATGTGATAAATTTTGGTTCTTTTCTTACGTAAATCTTACATCACTTGTTACAAAAAATGACAAATTCAAATTAAAACGAAAAAACTACATACAGCTAATTTTTAATAAGTTACACATTTTATTCGACGACTTTAAATATTAAGATATACTTGGGTTAATCAATTTTTTGTTGCCTATAATATAAACATGAGGCTGACTAATCAACCTCATGTTGAAAATCGAGGCTATAAATAAATGTGGGTTTATATTTCTAACATGGGGTTAAAACCCCATGTTAGAAATATAAATTCATGAAAGTTTAATTTAGTTGGATTGTTTTATAATATGGGGTTTTAACCCCATGTTATAAATATAGATTCATGAAAGTTTAATTTACTAAAAGCTATTGAACAATCTAAATAATATACTATAATGAAATATAACATAATCCCAAATGAATAATAGGGAAAGTGAGTTAAATGTTATATTTCCGTAATTTATTAATCCGAAGCAATCTCTGGGTACAGAAAGATTGCTCCTCTTGGAAATGGTTTGCGATGACGACAATCAGGGATATGTTAGTTCTGCGAAGTAAAATCAAAATAAACAGGAGAGCTATTAAACATTACAGGATTTTTACTCCATGTTTCGATAGCGTTGCGAGTGCGAATAGCAATGAAATAACTTCCACCTAAAATGGAGGTTGGATAATTTATGGTTGCTAATCCGCTTGTATTTAACAACACTTTGTTTGTATACAAGGTATTGTACGAAAACTGATCGTGCAATTCGATGGTGATGGAATCGCAATCGGTAATATTTAAACTCAAACCTGCATTAAATAAAATGGGTTGCATGGTGTTGTTGCCAATGTACAATCCTTCAATAAAAAGTTTAAGGTTGAGTACTAAATAACCTTCGTCAATTTGTCCGTTGCAGTTATCATCAATGCCATTAAAAACCTCTGTTTGCCCGGGCCAAACACCGTAGTTATTATCATCGCAATCTCCACCATATAAAACATAACCAAGCGGCTGCGCACAATTTTGCATGGTTGGTGAGGAGCCAAAGTTATCCCCATCATTATCGAAATACCATGTTGTGGGTACTACGCCTTCATCAATTTGACCATTGCAATTATCATCAATGCAGTTACTGATTTCAGGCGAATTGGGCCAGATGTGATTGTTGTTATCATCACAATCACCTGGGGTAACAACAAAATGAGGTGGTGGTGGGTCACAGGTATAAAGTGAAAATATGGTTGCTCCATAATTATCACCATCGTTATCATAATAATAAGTAACAGCGTTAAAACCTTCGTCAATTTGACCGTTGCAATTATCATCAACACCATTGCAGGTTTCAACCGAACCTACATGCGCTGCAGCATTATTATCATCACAATCACCTAACGCAATTACGGGTGCATGATGCCAACCTACGCCGGGGCTTGAGCAGGCACTTAATGAGCTAACATAATACAAATCGTTATCGGCATCGTGATACCACAAAGTGGGCGAAAATCCTTCGTCTGTTGTGCCGTTGCAGTTATCATCAACTCCATTGCATATTTCGATGGTGGGTATTACTTGCCCATTGCAAGCACTCCACATTCCAATACTCATACAGGTTTGAATTCCAGCTTGACATACACCTACTCCGGAAGTGCCTGCTGCACCGGTATAACAAGCGCGAGCAATGCCGGGATAAACAGAGGCATTATTATCATCGCAATCGCCAAAGGCAATTACCGGCGCAAGATGCCAACCTAATCCTGGACTTGAACATGCAGGTTGTGAACTGATGTAGTATTGGTCGTTATCAGCATCGAGGTACCAGGTTTGTGATGCGTTTATGGTTAGGTTGATTCCATTATCTGTGCCGATAGTTAATGGGTTATTGCCAATTACTCTTATTCTGTATTGCGTGCCTGTAGGTGTTGTCGAGGGTATGGTAGCATTAATAGTTCCGTTGACTGTGCTTGTAAGTGTGCCAATAGTAATAGGACTTGCAAAGCTGCCAGCTGCATCGCTCAGTTGAGCGGTAAAAATATTGCCTGTATTGAAAATGCCCGTTTTGGTATATGAAACACTTACATTACTGCCTACACAAAAAGAACCTCCGAAGATAAGTGAGGTGGTTATGGTAGGCAGTTCTAATGCAACACAAGAAAAATTGTTTCTATAAGTAGCAGTGCCATCACCAAGTTGCCCGTAAGTATTATCACCAGTCATGCAAGCCATATTTGTGCTGGTGCTATTTATCACTCCGCTGAATTGGTGATCGGCTGCTATATACTGCACATTAGAAAATCCTGAAACTATTACTACAGTGCTACGATTAGTATTTGTGCCATCTCCTAATTGTCCTCTAGAATTATCGCCACAGGTTCGAAGAGTACTATTTGTCATTAGTATCATACTATGGTTATCTCCTCCAACAATTTTTGCAGCAGTGTTTATCCCAGACATTACCATAGGCAAGTTGCTATTAGTAGTAGTACCATTACCCAGTTGACCGAAATAATTATTGCCCCAACTGCGCACCGTATTATTAGAAAATAAGGCGAGAGAATGATGATCACCTGCCTCTACTTTTATGCAGGAGTTGATACCCGAAACTTGCGTCAATAAAGTACGGGTGGTATTAGTACCATCACCTAATTGCCCATCTCCATTATTGCCACAAGCCCAAACAGTGCCATTACTTTTAACAGCAAGTGTGTGTTCCAAACCTGCGGACACATCCACCCAAGAAGTTAGAGTGCCAATTTGTTGTGGCGTATTTCGGTTTGTAGTTGTGCCATCACCCAATGCACCATAATTATTCTCCCCCCATGCCCAGATTGTGCCATTGCTCGTTAACGCTACAGTGTGAAATGCACCACATTCTACTTTAGTCCAGTTTATAGCATTGCCTATTTGCACTGGAGTACTGCGGCTATTATTTGTGCCATCACCCAACTCTCCATGGTTATTAAAACCCCATGCCCATAAGGTGCCATCGGTTTTAATAGCCATACTTTGCTGGTTAGCAGCACTCACTGAAGCCCAATTGGCATCATTACCTACTTGCACCGGGGAAGGACTATAATAAATAGTCCCTGTGCCTAACTGACCCGCGTTACCATAACCCCACGCCCATAAAGTACCATCACCACGAACCATCAAAGTATGTTGATAGCCACAAGCGATTTTGCTTTGTGCGAAAGATGAAGAAGTGAATGCTGTAAGTAAAAGAAGGGTAAGTAGATTTCTTAGGTTAGCTATAGTTGTAATATTTTTTTTCATGAGTTTAAAGTTTTAAGAATGCAACTAAAGTACAGCCATGCAAAGTGAACTCATCCCGCATAAAAGGGTGGGAAGAAAAGAGTATAAAGTATTAGGTTTAAAAGTTTAAAGTTGGTTTTGCAATAAAAAGTTTATTTAAACTCACTATCCTCCAACATGTTTTTTTCGTGCTGGAGTAAAATATCAACAAGTGCTAACCATGTAAACAGGTATCCCATTATAAAATAATCGCATTTAACATAACGAAAATAAAAAACGGCAATGCTAACGCACATGACGAGTTGCCAAACTATTAGCAGAACATTAATCCTTGTATGTTTTTTGAGCCGAATTAATTGAAAAATGGATAGAATCGCTAACGCTAACAAACAACCGAATAAAATTATATTGCCACCTATCCAATACATGTACTTGAAAAGACAGCCCAGTAAAATACCGGGCATAAACCAAATCCATTTGCTATTTTTAAAATCTGACTTGTGTAAATATATATAATATCCTAATGCCAAAATTGTAATTACTCCTCCAGATACTTTGAGTATATCATTCAGAAAATTGAAGCCCGCATTTTTTACCAGATAACTAAGTAGCACCAATAATCCACCAACCAATACATAGTACCATTGTTTGCTTTTAGACAATTTTTTTGTGAATACAGCCGCAATCACACTTGATGTAGCAGCACAGAATAATGCAGCAATCATTAGTGCATCGGAAATATCGTTTTGAGGTATTGCCACTGATATTACAAAACCAAAAAGGGAGACGATAAATGCAACAGTGATGATACTTAATGAGGTGTTTAATTTCATTGTCCGTTTTTCAATTTCACGTTTCCTCTTAGCAATATCTCGGCATACTCAACTCTATCACTGTTCCCTTTTCAACAACAGAATTTATTTTAATCACGCCCTTAATTTCTTCTGCCCGGAGTTGCATATTACTTAGTCCACCACGATGTTTTATTTCATTCTCATTAAAACCTTTTCCGTTATCCTCAACTTTAAGAGTAATATTTTTTTCATCAAAAGTCAAAGTAAGATTTGCTTTGCTTGCACCTGAATATTTGGAGAGATTGTTTACCGCTTCTTTAAAAATTAAGTACATATTGTTTTTTACTTCCATAGTAAGCTTACAATCCATTTTATCTTTAGGGAAATCAAAAATGTAATCAATATTTTTTGCTTCTAGAATAGTTGCTGCATATTCTCTCATGCGGCTCATTACTTCTTCAATAGTATCGTTACCAGGATTGATGTTCCAGATAATATCACTCATGTTATCTAACAAGCGCTGGCTACGTTCATTAATTTTTTCTAATGATGCTTTTGTTTTTTCCGCATCTGTTTGTTGCAAATTATTTTGTGCTGTGCGACTTAAAATATTTATGCTGCTTAATGTGCTTCCAATGTCATCGTGCAAATCGCGGCTTAATCGTGAACGCATTTTTTCCATCTCAACAGTTCGTTTTAATTTGTTACGATTGATTAACACTACAATTAATAATATCAACAAGATTGAACCTGCAATAAATGAGTTGCGAATTACTTTTTGCTTTTGAATTTGTATTTGTTGAAGTTGAGATTCTTTGGTAAGTAAGATAATATGCTTTTCTTTTTTCTCGGTGTCATATTGTAATTGTAAGGTAGCTGTTTTTCTAGCACTTTCCCCATTAAACATACTATCGCGAAATGCAATAGAAAGTTTGTAATATTTTAAGGCCTGTTGGTAATTACCTTGTTCACTGCACAAATTTACCAAACCCTCATAAGAGCCTCTTGTCAAATCAAGGTTGCCAACTTCTTGCGAAAGCAATAGTCCTTTATTTAAATATTCTTCTGCTTTTTTGTACTCCTTCTGTTTGGTATAAATTTCTCCAATTGCATTACAGGAAATTCCCGCATTATTTTTATCTCCTATTACTTCCAGAATTTTTAAGGCTTTAAAACAAGTTTGTAATGCTAATTGGAAGTTTCCTTGGTTAAAATAAATATTTGCTATATTGTTATAACCTAAAGCAATGCCCTGTTTGTTGCCTCTCTTCTCAAATATTTTCTCAACCGCCTCATAATATAAAAGTGCGTCGATATAATTACCTTGTTCCAAATAAATATTTCCTATGTTGGCATTGCATTTTATCGAACCCATTTCATCGTTTGTTTCTTCAAATATCTTTAAAGCAATTTGCCAATTTTTTAATGCCTCGGTGAGCTTTTTATTATAATAATAAGTAATGCCAATATTCAAATATGCATAAGCCATACTAGCACTATCTTTAATTTCTTCTGCAGTTTTTAAAGAAGTAAACAAGTTCTGTAAAGCTTCCGGAAAATTTCCAAGTTCAATATAGTTCTGCCCTATCCCTTTATAGGATAAAGCTGTTTCGTTCCTATCTCCAATCTCATTATTAACTTTCAATGCTATTTTATAAAATTCAATAGATTTAATAAATTCACCTTTTATATATTCAATTTTTCCTAAGCTATTATAAGCATTAACAATTCCCTTTTTAAAATTGCTGCTTTGAGCTAACACCAAAGATTTTTTGGCGTATTCCATTGCCTTGTCAGGGTTGCTTTCCCAATAAGCCTTTGAAAGTTGGCCCAGTATGTTTGTGGTTACTGTGTCTGGTTGGGCTTGTGTTTTTTTCTTACCTTCCAAACTATAGGTGTTGCTTCTTTTTAATAGCAGTTCAAGAGAGTCGATGTAGTGCTGGTCTTGTGAAAGTGAAATTTCTTGAAAAGAAAAAAGTATTATAACTAACACAACTATTTTTTTTATGTTTTGCATTTCTAGTTTTATTAAAATACTTTCAGGTAATTATAGTGCCAAAGATAAGATTTGCTTGTTGAGAAAATTGCTGTTAAAATTTTTTTTGATAAATAAAGCTAAACTATCTTATTCTGAATCGCTTTTGCTACTGCTTCACTTTTTGAATTTACATGCAGCTTGCTGTATATATTCTTAATGTGGTAACGTAAGGTTTCAATACTCACTGCCATTTCACCTGCTGCCATTTTATAACTGTATCCCCGTACCAACAAAGAAAGCACATCGTGTTCGCGCGCAGTAAGTGTTAGCAACTCCGCTGATTTTTGAAAAGGTTTGGAAAATAATTTCAGCACTTGTTTGGCAACAGAAGGAGTCATTGGCGCTCCACCAGTATGTGCTTCACGAATGGCTTCAATTATTTTTTCGGGTGGAGTTCTTTTTAATAAATATCCTGAAGCACCTTGACATATTGCTTGAAACACTCTATCGTTATCATCAAAAACAGTGAACATTAAAACACTTACTTCATTACTTGATGCGCGTAAACTACGTAAACCTTGCAAACCGTTTTCAATGGGCATGTCAATATCCATAAGCACCACATCAGGTCGATGATGTTCTACATTTTTATTTACGTTTTTGCAGTTATTATAAACTCCTACCAATTCCATTCCATCCGTATTGCAAATTAACTCGCTTAGGCTGTCAATGAAATCTATGTTATCTTCAAAAATTAATATGCGTATCATGAAGCGAAGTTAATCAGATGTTAAATATTATCTACCAATTTAGTACTTAATTTTAGAATCTACAAATTAATCAATTAGTTTACGATTATTTTCCCACATATTAAGGGGGGATTCATTTAGCATTCAAACTATACACAGATTATACTTTATGTTTAGTTTGAATGCTAAATGAATCCCCCCTTAATATGTGGGAAAATAATCGTAAACTAATTGATTAATTTGTAGATTCTAAAATTAAGTACTAAATTGGTAGATAATATTT
>JANPGA010000135.1:0-2417 GCA_031423735.1 Bacteroidota bacterium
CCAAAATTCAAAACGAAAGCGAGAACACTATTCATATTAATTATCATCAAGTAAATCAAGCAAAAAATAGTTATCAGCATATTACCACCTTATGTTTAGGTGCATCGTTATTACGAAATAATTTACACATCAAACTTGATGATGAGAATTGTACTTCTTATCTAAATGGACTGTATGTATTGACGGGAAATCAAGTAATGGATAATCATACTTTGGTAGATCATGCAATGCCGAATTGTTACAGTAATGAATTGTATAAAGGCCTCATTGATGACAAATCACAAGGGGTTTTTAATGGAAAAATATTTGTAAGAAAAGATGCGCAAAAAACAAATGCGTATCAATCAAACAAAAATATTTTGTTGAGTAACGAAGCATCAATGAATACAAAGCCACAACTCGAAATTTTTGCCGATGATGTGAAATGTAGTCATGGAGCTACAACAGGACAAATTGACGAAGAAGCATTATTTTATTTGCGTTCTAGAGGAATAGCTGAGCCAGAAGCTCGAGCATTGTTAAATCACGCATTTGCCGCAGCAGTAATCGATCAAGTTGAAAACGAATCATTGAAAGAAAGTCTTTTACTTTTACTCTCACGTAAGTTACGTGTGATGGAAGAAGTGTAAGCATAAAAATATGTCAACTACTGACAAAAATATTAGTGCATTTAATGTAGCCCAAATACGAAAGGATTTCCCAATTCTTAACGAAAAGGCTCACGGAAAACCTTTGGTTTATTTTGATAATGCTGCTACCTCGCAAAAGCCACAAATAGTAATTGATGCAATTACAAACTATTATTCGCATTTTAATGCCAATATACATCGAGGAGTTCATTTCTTAAGTCAGAAGGCTTCGAATGCATTTGATGATGTGCGTTTTAAAGTAAAACACTTTTTAAATTCTCGTTCAGAACGTGAAATTATTTTTGTACGTGGTACAACCGAAGCAATTAATCTTGTTGCTTCAACTTACGGAAGGCAAAACATTCATGAAGGTGATGAAGTGTTGATTACTGCAATGGAACATCACAGCAATATCGTTCCTTGGCAATTATTATGTGAGGAAAAAGGTGCGAAGTTGAAAGTAATTCCAATGAATGATGCAGGGGAATTAATGATGGAAGAGTTGGATTTTCTTATCACAAATAAAACAAAAATAATTTCAGTAGTTCATACAAGTAATTCTTTAGGAACTGTAAATCCTGTTAAAGAAATTATTACGAAAGCACACGCCAAAGGAATTCCAGTTTTTGTTGATGGTGCTCAATCAACAGTTCATAGTATTATTGACGTTCAAGATTTGGATTGTGATTTCTTCGCTTTTAGCGGACACAAGATGCTTGGTCCTACAGGTGTAGGATGTTTGTACGGTAAAGCCGAATTGCTTGAACAGATGCCTCCTTACATGGGTGGTGGTGAGATGATAAGTTCTGTATCGTTTGAGAAAACAACTTTTAATGAAATCCCTTTTAAGTTTGAAGCAGGAACACCCAATATTGCAGATGTAATAGCTCTAGGTGTTGCAATCGATTATTTAATGCATATGGATCGTGAAGCATCTTTTATTCATGAACATGAATTATTGAAATATGCAATGCATCAACTTTCTAATATCGATGGAGTTCGATTAATTGGTACTGCTAAAAATAAGGCAAGTGTTGTTTCATTTGTGTTGAATGATATTAATGCTTTTGATGCTGGAATGTATCTTGATACAAAAGGAATAGCAGTTCGTACTGGTCATCATTGCACAGAGCCTGTTATGACCAGATTAAATATCCCCGGGACAATACGTGCTTCTTTTATGTTTTATAACACGAAAGAAGAAATTGATGCATTTGTAGAAAATGTTGTAAAGGCGATTGCATTCTTAAAACCACAGCATGCATGAAAACAATAGATGAATTAGAACAACAAATAGTAGAAGATTTCGAACTGTTCGATGAGTGGGAAGAAAAATATCAATACATCATTGAATTAGGTCAGAAATTAAAGCCATTAGCAGCAGAATATAAAATTGATGACAATAAAATTAAAGGTTGTCAGAGTAGTGTATGGTTAAATGCATATAATGAAGGCGATAAAATATTTTTTGAAGCAGACAGTGATTCGACTTTTGTTAAAGGTGAAATTGCCTTGCTTATAAATGTTTTAAGTGGACAATCAGCAGAAGAAATTCTAAGTACTGAATTAGGTTTTGTTGATCGTATCGGATTACGTCAGCATATGGCCCAAACCCGTGCAAATGGATTAGCAGCGATGATTAAACAAATGAAGTTGTATGCCCTCGGGTTTCAGCATAAAACAGTGTGAGATGGAAGAGCAAAAAACAGAACAAACGCAACCAATAATTCCTGAAGTACGATCACTTCGTGATCGTGTTATCGAAACTTTAAAAACATGCTACGATCC
>JANPGA010000136.1:0-1644 GCA_031423735.1 Bacteroidota bacterium
TTTTACTCCACTGTAACCGTAAATTATACCGCCCGTTGGAAAATCAGGGGCTTTTACATATTTGGTTAATTCTTCAATAGTGATTTCACGATTATCGATATAAGCAATTACAGCGTTAAGTACCTCTGTAAGATTATGCGGGGCCATATTCGTAGCCATACCAACAGCAATACCTGAAGCACCATTTACAAGAAGTGCAGGAATTTTTGCAGGTAAAACGGTTGGCTCTTGTAAGGTATCATCAAAATTAAGTCGAAAATCAACAGTTTCCTTATCGATATCCGCCAACATTTCTTCTGCAATTTTACGTAAGCGAGCTTCTGTATAACGCATTGCTGCTGGACTATCTCCATCAACAGATCCAAAGTTCCCTTGTCCATCAACTAGCATATAACGCAACGACCAAGGCTGAGCCATACGTACCATTGCATCATAAACTGATGTATCACCATGTGGATGGTATTTACCAAGTACTTCTCCAACAATTCTTGCCGACTTTTTATGAGCTCGGTTACTCATTACCCCTAAATCGAGCATTCCATAAAGCACTCTTCGATGTACGGGTTTTAATCCATCTCTTACATCTGGTAACGCACGTGAAACAATAACCGACATCGAATAATCGATATAAGCAGTTTTCATTTCATCTTCAATGTTAATACGTAAAATCTTTTCGCCTTCTGCCATGAATTTTATATTTCGCTTTTGTTATTTTGTCAGTTAATTAAAACTATTATAAATGATTAAAAATCAATTACTTTAAAGTATTAACGAAGATATTGATTACTTCTTTTGACTACTTTACGAAGTTAGTAAAATGCTGGCATATTTTTGGGGGAAAGTGACTCGAATTTATTAACAATAGTAAAGGAATTGTAAAGAGTTAAAAATAGCTTGGTAGTTCACTAAAGTGCCCTTACATTAGTCAAAATTTATGTGTATTAATAAGTTCAAAAGTAAATTACTTATTTGCATAATGAGTGAAAGTGATTGTATAATTTTGATCAATATCATTAAGTAATTATAATGATATTAGACAAGTACTAATGCTAAGTTCTAATAGTTTATAATTATCATGTTAAAAACTCAAAACCATGTAAAAGTTCATAAATTGTAAAAAAAGTAAATAACACACAAAAACCTTTTCTATTCTACAACGTTCAACTAACAAAACAATTACAGCTTATGGAAGCTAAATTCTCACCAAGAGTAAAAGATGTCATCACTTACAGTCGTGAGGAAGCTTTACGACTTGGACACGATTATATCGGCACAGAACATTTATTACTTGGTTTAATTCGCGAAGGCGAAGGAATGGCAATAAAATTCCTTAAATCACTTAACATTAATCTTGTCGAATTAAGAAAATCAGTAGAAACTGCAGTTAAAGGAAATTCAGGTAGCGTAGGCAATTTGAATAATATCCCCTTAACAAAACAAGCAGAAAAAGCGCTAAAAATTACTTACCTAGAAGCCAAAATCTTCAAAAGTGAAATAATTGGTACTGAACATCTTTTATTAGCAATTTTAAAGGATGAAGACAATATTGCTACACAAATCTTAAATCAATTCGGAGTAACTTATGATATTATGAGAGAAGAATTAGAAATGTTCAAATCAAATTTTAAGTCAGAAGCACCTCAT
>JANPGA010000137.1:0-13436 GCA_031423735.1 Bacteroidota bacterium
AACAATTTATTTATATTGCAAGATAATTTAAATGATGCTCAGAAGCAAACAATCCATAGAAGAATATACAATTCGAAAGATTCAAATTTATTTGGAATTTCTTATCAATAATATTGCTGAGCGCCATAAAAACGAAAAAAATACCTTATTTTAAGGAGTTAGAAAATTCATTTACACTTTATCGAATGATTAACTTTTTAGATGAAAACACTTTAATGATGACATTTTTTTTTATTTGGATATTTCGACTATTGATCAATTATTTTGGAACCGTTTTAGTTTAAAAACAGCAAATATATACTTACCTTTATCCAAAGTTTAAAATCATGAAAGCCATTATCCTGCTAATAAAAATTCTAATAAGTTTCACATAAAATTTTATTAACTTTGGTATAAATTAAACGAAAATGTTCACATTAAATGATATACTCAAAGAGATGAAGGATGTTCCTGTTAACCGACTGGAAGAGCTATATCAGTTCGTACATTCACTGACCCCTAGTACTAAAAAGACAGATGCTGCAAGGAAGAAGATTCTTTCGTTTGGTGGTGCGTTTAGTGATATGAGCAATAAAGATTACGAAGACTTTCTAAAGACAACAAAAAAAACAAGAACTAAGCTTTTCGACAGAAACGTTAAATAATGAAACCATCAATGCTTGACACTGATATTCTTTCGGAATTTTTGCGTGGCAATCCTAAAGTTATCTCAAAAGTTGACGAACATTTGAAGGAGTATGGTTACATAAGCTTAAGTATTATTACATATTATGAAATTCTTAATGGTCTTTTATATAAAGATGCAAAAAAAACAATTAATAAAGCTTGAGGAGTTTGTTGCTTTAAACAAGGTAATTCCATTGACATTGCACATGGCGAAAGCTGCATCAGTTATACAAGCAGAACTAAGGAAAAAAGGAACAGAGATTGGGCACACCGATACTTTAATTGCGGGTATTTCATTGATAAGTGAACTTCAACTAATTACTAATAATATCGCCCATTTTAAGCGAATCAAGGGATTGGTAATCGCAAATTGGACTAAATAATATGCAATCCAATCAATTCATTCTAGTTACAGAAGAAAATTAAATAGTAAGTTCAAAAAAAGCGATTGACATCGCTACAAAAAGTATAATTTGCTTCATTATTTTGTGTTTTCGCGAATAGCTATACTTTTCAGATTCAATATAAATTATTCCTTAAGGTTAAAGTATCTCCCTTCTTTTTTTTATAAACAACCTATACTTCTTCTTCGCTTTACGAATATTTTTTATTATTTTTGATCTTCAATAAATCAAAAAAATGAGTCTAGAATTAACTTGCAAGTTAGAGCAAATTTTAAGTGAAACGAACGGAACAGGGAAGAATGGTCCCTGGATTAAACAAGATTTCCTTGTGGAAACCATAGAAACATACCCTAAAAAAGTATGTATGGGAGCATGGAATGAATTAGCCACTCAGGTGAAAACCATTGAGCCTGGCTCAACAGTAAAAATAGCCTTTCGAATTGAATCACGAGAATATAATGCTCGTTGGTATACCGATATTCGTCCTACGAAAATCGAAGTTATTGGTGCAGGAACTACCACATCAACTAATGTAAATGCAGCACCTCAAACTGCTTATGCCAATACACCTGTAACCGCCGATCCAATGGCCGGAGCAGAAAGCGTAAATGACGATCTTCCTTTTTAAAAAGTGAAAACATCGTTTCTAAAAAAAGCCCCACCATATTGGTGGGGCTTTTTTTTTGAATATCTTCGAAATATTTACAATTGCCTCCATCAGCAATAAAATGTGAATTTTTATCAAGATGATTTTAAAATACCGTTGCATAACCTTCGCCCATAAAACTAATTATTAAAGAAAGATTGGTGAAAAAGGACATCGATATAGATCCAAATTTTAGAGACATTTGATATAACTTTGCACAATCAACAAAATGATTTCATGAAAAAAAATTGTATTTTAATTTTATTTGTACTTTCTCTAATTCCCTTTAAATGTTTGCACGCAGACGAAGGAATGTGGTTCCCTCAATTGCTTCAACAATTAAATGCAGCTGAAATGCGATTAAAGGGATTGCAAATTCCAATCGAAGAAATTTATAACGTAAATAAAAGTAGCATGAAGGATGCTGTTGTTCAGTTTGGTGCTGGATGTACAGGAGCAGTAATTTCATCTCAAGGATTATTGATAACAAATCATCATTGTGGATTAAGTTATGTACAAGATAAAAGTACGGTTGAGCATAATTATTTAAAGGATGGATTTTGGGCAAAATCACTTCAAGAGGAAATTCCTTGTGAAGGATTATCGGTTACTTTTATTGTAAGCATTAATGATGTTACTGCTGAATTTAATAAAGTATTAACAGATGAACTGACCGAATCAAAAAGAAATGATCTTATAAAAGAACTTTCAAACCAATTAGAAAAACGAGCGATTGAAGGAACAAAGTATGAAGCGAAAGTAAAACAGTTTTTTTCAAGCAACGAATTTTATTTAATCATATCGGAAGTATTTAAAGATATACGAATGGTTGGTGTCCCTCCAGAATCTATTGGCAGGTTTGGTGGCGATACCGACAATTGGATGTGGCCTAGTCATTCGGGTGATTTTTCTTTGTATCGAATTTATGCTAATAAGGATAATACATCATCAAGCTATAGCATTGATAATATTCCTTATAAACCTAAATACGTTTTCCCAATCAGTTTAAGCGGTGTTCAACAAGATGATTTCACAATGGTGTATGGTTTCCCAGGAAGAACACAAGAATATATTTCTTCTTCAGCTATTGATTTATTAATAAATAAAACTGATCCAAACCGTATAATGGTACGTGATGAAAAGCTGAAAATTATTGATAATGCGATGAGAAGTAGTGAAGAAATTCATATTAAATACGCTGCCAAGCAAGGTAGAATGAGTAATGCATGGAAAAAATGGAAAGGTGAAGTTAGAGGGTTGAATAAAGCAAATGCATTGCAAAAAAAGAAGGACTTCGAAATAGATTTTCAAGCCTGGGCAGAGAAAGATGCTTCAAGAAAAATGAAATATGGAAATCTAATTGCTGATCTTGCAAACCTATATTCTACCAATAAAGCATATTTAGATGCGAATGATTTTTATGCTGAAACTGTTTTTGGAATTGAAGCAATAAATTATTCAAATGGGTTTAAATCATTGATGGATCTTGCCAGTGTTGAAAATCCTGATATGGAAAAAGTGAAGGAGGAAGCAAAAAAATTAAATAGTGGTACAGTAAATTATTTTAAAAACTATGACGCACCTACCGATCAATTAATGATGAGCAAGATGCTTTCCATTTTTGATAAGGAAGTTCAAGACTCTCTTAAGCCTAATTATTTTATTGAACTACGTAATAAATATAAAGGCGATTTTGCAGAACTTGCAGCCGTAATTTTTAAAAAATCGATATTCGTTTCGGCCGATAAACTAAATACTATTTTATCCGATTTTAATAGGAGTAAATACAAAAAAATAAAAAGTGATCCTTGTTACATGTTGGCAAATGAATTGGCAAATTTTAATCAATCCACTATTGTAAAGAAGGTAACATCCTTTGTGTTGGAATCAGGTAAATTAAATCGTATCTTTTTAGAAGGACAAAGAGAAATGCAACCAGAAAAAAAGTTTTATCCCGATGCAAATAGTACTTTACGTGTAACGTATGGTCAAGTGCGGGGATTTACACCAAGAGATGGAGTAAATTATACGTATCAATCAACACTTGATGGATTAATGGAAAAATATATTCCTGGTGACGAGGATTTTAATGTTCCCTTAAAATTAATAGAACTTAATAAATCAAAAAACTTCGGACGGTATGGCGTGAATGGAATTATGCCTTTAGCGTTTATTGCAACCAATCATACCACAGGAGGAAATTCGGGAAGTCCTGTACTAAATGCGAAGGGGCAATTGTTAGGTGTTAATTTTGATCGCGTGTGGGAGGGTACCATGAGTGATGTAAATTACTCGCCTGAAATTTGTAGAAATATCACTTTAGATATTCGTTTTGCATTGTTTATTGTTGACAAATATGCAGAAGCAAATCGTTTAATAGATGAAATGGATATATTAAAATAGCCCTGAAGTACAGACTGCGTCTGACTTCAGGGCTATCAATCAATATAGATTTACTGTTCTATAAATTCGAGTGATTGTAGTGTTCCACTGTTGGTGGTGGAAGAAATATAAAATACTGAGTTTTCTAATTCAACAAGATCCCATCTACGATTAAGATTTACAGAGGAAACTTGTGAGTTTAATGTATTTCCAACATAAGTAAAGTCAGATAGCGATACATATGCTTTTGAGAATCGAGCATCTACACTATATCGACCTAAATAGGTTGTGTCGAAGTTTGATGTCTTTATATGTAAGTAAACCTTACCATCTTTAAAGGTCCATGCTTCTGTTTTATTTACATCGTCTGCTTTCGGCAAAACGTATTTCCAAGTTTTTTGAATTTTACTATTTAACTTCTTTTCAGATAAAAGCAAATCAAAATTATCGCATCCTGTAATAGAGCCTATTACAATTAGCAAAGTGAGGGTATATAGTATTCGTTTCATAATAATAATTTATAGCACTTTTACTGCCAGCGCTTAATCAAAGGTACATGGAAATTCGATAAAACATTACATCTGTCAGATTTTTGATTCTCGTATCTTAGTTTCGATGGCCGTAGTTGAATATCCTTTAACCAATGGAATGGTTTCAACAGATCCTCCACGGGCTATAACAATATCATATCCTACAATGTCTTCTGCACGATAATCAGCACCTTTTACAAGGATATCAGGTTGAACCATTTTTATTAAATCGTAAGGAGTTGGCTCATCAAAAAAAGTAACTGCCGACACAAATTCAAGCGATGCCATTACCATCGAACGTGAAAGTTGATCACAAATTGGACGAGTTGGCCCTTTAATTCGAGCAACGGAAGAATCTGTATTTAAGGCAACAATCATTTTGGTTCCAAAATCAGCAGCTTGAGCCAAATAATCAATATGTCCTAAGTGAAGGATATCAAAACAACCATTTGTGAACACTATCTTACATCCTGATGCTCTCCAGCTATTAATTTTAGCCATCAAACTTTCGTGAGAATGTATTTTATGTTGAAGATTTTTGAGATGGTTCATGAATTCGTGAGGCCCTCGCTTTAGTAAAGAAGAATAAACAAATCATAGAAGTAACGCCTAAAACAATCATTAAGATGGTTTGTGTGCCATGGGTCATTAAGGCAAATGCAAGGCTATCTAAATTGCTAATCTTGAACAATAATAATCCAGCAACTACTAATAATTCATAAGCTCCCAATCCTCCTTGAACAGGTGCAGTCATACCAATTGCCCCAAGCATCATTACAAATAATCCCGCCGAAGCTCCTAAATCAGAGGTAGCTGATAAAGCAAAAAGACTTACATAGGTTCCTAACCAATACATGGTCCATATAAATAATGAATGAAATACATACATCCATTTATTCTTTAATTGGGTTACACTCTTTAAACCTACTGCGATCCCCAACAATAGTTTTTTTATCTTTTCAATAATTTGAGGAGGATTTTTCATCTTAAATAACCAAAGAATCGTAACGATTCCAGTTAGTACTATAAGAATGAAAATACCAACCAAAAGCTGAGAATCGTTCAGTTTTGCCATTAATGGGATTAGAAATTGGTCTTGTAAAAAACCCCCTAACCGATCAAATTCAAGAAAGGCAACCAATAACATTGAAATTAATAACATCAAAACATCTGAAGTACGTTCAATAATTACAGTTCCAATTAATTTATCAAAAGGAATTTCTTCCGACTTTCCAAGCGCTCCACAACGAGTTATTTCCCCTAAACGAGGTATCGCAAGGTTCGCCAAATAACCAAACATAGTAGCGTTATAAGTCGACCAAAATCGAGGCTTATATCCTAAAGGCTCAATTAATTGCATCCAACGTAAGGTTCTGCTAAATAAAGCAGCGGCAGAACATACCACCGATATCATTATCCAAAATCCACTGGCTTTACTTATTTCTGTGAAAACAGTATTTAGAGGCAAATCTTTTACCGTTAACCAAAATAAACCACCTCCTATTCCTAGAAAGATAAGATAACGTAACGGTGTTAGTAAGCGCTTCAAGATTAACCCTTTATGATTCTGTTTTCAGGATCCGGGAAAATAATTGTTGGTTTAAACTTTTTAGCTTCTTCAAATTCAAGAGAGGCATATGAGATTATAATTACAATATCTCCAAGATGCATTTTACGAGCTGCAGGACCATTCACACAAATTTCGCCTGATCCTCGTTTACCTGTGATAACATAGGTTTCTAGTCGTTCACCATTATTAACATTTACAACGGTTACTTTTTCACCTTCTATCATGTTTGCACCATCCATCAAGTTCTCATCGATAGTGATACTTCCAACATAATGTAATTCAGCTTGTGTAACACGAGCTCTGTGAATTTTTGATTTTAATACTTCTATTGTCATGGTAGCAAATATAATTGTTAACTTTTTGTTTAATTAGTAGAAATTTAATGGTTGTTAACACTCAAAAAAATGATTTTGTGAATAATCTTTCAACCCTTTTTTGAATTAGATCATGAAACGTAGTTTAGTAGATTATGTTTCCTATTTAATAGGTAAATAGGAGTTAAAGCGTTAAATTTAATCTTCCAATAATATTACTGGGAAATAGTATAGGAGATATTATCAATTAACCTTGGACCTTCCGTAAGTACTGCAATGCAACCTTGAACTATATGATGTTCTTTCCAATCAATTACATTCTCTAACGTTTCTGGATTAACAATATTAAAATATTGAACTCTTAATAAAGGACTTTGTTCAATATATCGTATTACTAAAGAACGAACAGCATCAACAGAATGATATGGAATAAATTCTTGTGCTTTTTGTAATGCCTGATAAATTAATGGCGCACCTTTTCTTTGTTTGTCACTTAACAATAAATTTCTTGAACTCATTGCCAAACCGTCAGCCTCACGTAAAGTAGCACATCCAATAATTTGTAATGTATGATTCATTTGTTTCGCCATTGAACGAATAATCGCCAATTGCTGAAAATCTTTTTCTCCAAAATAAGCACGATCAGGCATCACAATTTTAAATAGTCGATCAACAATTGTTGCAACACCTTTAAAATGACCAGGACGAAATTCGCCTTCCATTGTATTTTCTAATGAACCAAAATTTAGTTCTAATAATTTAGGATCTGCTTGATACATTTCATCAACAGTTGGAATAAAAACATATTGACAATTTACAGCTTCCAATAACCTAATATCCAATTCTTCCATGTGAGGATACTTTTGAAAATCGGAGAGATTATTAAATTGTGTTGGATTTACAAAAATGCTACATACAACAATTTCATTCTCTGCTAAAGCTCTAATTACAAGTGATCGATGACCTTCATGTAAAGCACCCATCGTTGGAACAAAGCCAATAGTTTTACCTGAAGCGCGCTCCTGTTGAAGTGCTGATTGTAATTGAAGTGCTGTGTTACAAATATGAATTTTCAAACAGGAAATTTTTACAGATTAAGGAATACATTTTTTTAATAGGTATCCAGAAAGAGAAGCGTACTATTTATTTAAAATTCATTTTTTCACGCCATAATTCATTGAAAGATTTTGAAGCTATTGTTGGCATCACGCGTGAATTATCTTTTGATTTATAAAGATTTTCCATGATATATTTACCTGCACGAATTCCTTTCCAATTCATAATATCACGCTTCAACATCGCCTTTTTCCAGAAAAAATAAAACCATTTTTCTGATCTTGGATTTAATCCTTGATCAATAAATAATTTTCTATTTTGTAATAATAATTTAGGTAAATCAATTTTCACCGGACAAACATCTCTACAAGAACCACATAAAGTTGAAGCATGACTTAAATGCTGATTTGCTTCCATATCATGTTGCAATGGAGTAGTAACTGCAGCTATCGGACTAGGGAAATCAGACGGTCCAGCAGAACGATAAACAGGACATGCATATTGACAAGCACCGCATTTAATACAACTCATCGCTTGGCGCTGAACTTCTTGTCCTAATACATTGGAGCGCCCATTATCAAGTAAGATAACGTACAATTCATCAGGGCCATCTAACTCGTCAACTTGCCGAGGACCTGTAATTATAGAATTATAAACGGTTAATTCCTGACCAGTACCATAAGTACTTAACAAGGGTAAAAACAAATCAAGATCTGATAGAGTTGGCAATAACTTTTCAATTCCTGCAATAACAATGTGAATTTTTGGTATCGATGCGGTTAATTGAGCATTTCCCTCATTTTCCATAATTACGATAGAGCCAGGATCTGCAATCAAGAAGTTTGCTCCTGTAATTCCAGCTCCTGCTGATAAAAACTCATTACGAAGGTGTTTGCGAATATAAGCGACCAACTCTTCAGGATCTGCATTTTCATTTACCCCAAATTGTTTGTTAAATAATTCAGCAATTTCAGGTACTGATTTATGCAATGCTGGTAACACCATATGTGAACCATCTTCATCAAATTGTTGAATGATAAAATCTCCAGTATCTGTTTCAACCGACTTAAAACCATCTTGCTTTAAGCGCTCGTGCAATCCAATCTCAACCGAAGTTTGGCTTTTCGACTTCAGAACTGTTTTATTCTCCGATTTATTAAGGATGGCAAGAATTTCCATTAAAGCATCCGTAATATCTTGAGCCCAAATTACTTTACCTCCTGATTTGATAAAATTCGATTCAAATTCAATTAAGTATTTGTCGAGATTTTCGATGGTTTTCCAACGGGTAAAAGCTGCTCTTTCACGTGCTGTTTCAAGATTAGAAAACTGACGAACCCCACTCTTAAAAACCTCTTGATACTGCATAGCAGCATTATTGGCTCTTTCAGGCCAGGAATTACCTTTTAAAGGCATAGTTTCAGATGGTTTCTCTTTCAACACTTCATCAATCATACGAGAGTACAAACCTAGTGGAGAATAGGTTAAGAAACAATAATAAATATGGATTGAATGTGAATCAGAAATTTTAATCATTCGTTTAAAACAACTTTCAGAGTCTTAAAAACCACAATTTTAGTAGGATTGCATTTTATTTTTTGCTTTCTTTGGAAAACGAATAAAAAATTTCTTGTGTTTCTTCTGAACAATTATTGAAAAATTTATGATTTATCGTAGTTTAGTATTGATATTATTATTGTCGCTTTTCTCTCCTGAAAAAGGTAATTCCCAAATTTCTGGTCACGATTATTTTAACCTTTCCTATTCTGCATCTGAACAACTTCATAATGATTCTGCGATGTATTATATTTCAAGGGCAATTGCGTTAGATTCTACGATGTCAAATGCTTATTATGATCGAGGAGTATTGAGATTGTCAAACCAAGATTTATTGGGCGCTATAGATGATTTCTCGAAATGCTTGACGATGGATATTGCCCATGGACAAGCGTATAACAATCGCGGATACATTTACATTATGTTAGGCATGAATGAAAAGGGCTGTAAAGATTTACGAGTAGGACGAGATTTAGGAGTAGAACAATCAAAAGGAAATTTCCAGATGTATTGCAACGATTATAAAGAACATTAAAACCGAATGCTATGAAAAACATTTTACTAATTCTATTAATTGCTTTTTTGGGTGTAGTACAAAATGCTTCGGCACAAGCACCTGAAAATGTAAATTATCAAGCAATCGCTCGTGATACTGCAGGAAACCCTTTAGCGAATCAAGCACTAACAGTTCGATTAAGTGTGGTGAAAGGTACAATAGCTGGTCCTATTACTTGGCAGGAAACACATTCAGTAACCACAAATAGTTTTGGTCAATATAGAATTCAATTAGGTACCGGGACAAGTACGGGATTGGGAATTTCAGCATCGTTTTCAGTGATAAGTTGGGGGAATAATAATTATTTTTTAAGAACTGAAATTAATCCAGGTACTGGCTTTGTAAATATGGGTACCGATCCATTAAGTTCTGTCCCTTATGCTTTATTTGCAAAAAACACTTCCGCACTACCAAATGGAACAGTTAACGGTCAAGTGCTTTCATGGAATGGAACCAATTGGGTTCCTGCATCTATTTGTTCTTTACTTACTCAATATTATCGCGATGCAGATGGAGATGGATTTGGAAATGCAGCAGTAAATGCAGCATCGTGTTTTCAACCTTCAGGTTATGTTCTTAATAGCTCCGATTGTAATGATAACCTCCCAAGCATAAACCCTTCGAGTCCAGAAATATGTAATTCCATTGATGATAATTGTGATGGGTTAATAGATAATGGTGCTCCAACGCTTACTGATATTAATAATTGTGGAACTTGTGGTAATGTGTGCCCCGTTCGTCCTAATTCTACTGTTACCTGCATATCAGGATTATGTTCATTTATTTGTACATCAGGATTTGCAAATTGTAATGGTATTCCAACTGATGGATGTGAAATTAGTTTACTTTCCAATGCTAATAATTGCGGAAATTGCGGAACTGTTTGTTTTACTCCACCAAATGCAACTGCAATATGTCAATCAGGGGTTTGTTCATATACCTGTAATAGTGGTTTTGCGGATTGCAATGGAAATAGTGCAGATGGATGTGAAGTTAATCTAAATACAAATTTGGCAAACTGTGGTTTATGTGGAAATACATGCGCTCTTCCAAATGCAACTTCAGCATGTGTTGCGGGAGTTTGTTCAATAGTATCTTGTAATACAGGATTTAAAAATTGTGATGGAAATACTGCAAATGGTTGCGAAACGAATATCACTAATAGTACAAGTAATTGTGGGAATTGCGGTGTTGTATGCACTGCACCAAACGCGACTATGGGTTGCGTGGCAGGAACCTGCTTAATAGTGGCTTGTAATTTTGGCTTTGCAAATTGCGATGGAAATACTGCTAATGGTTGCGAAACAAACACATTATCAAACATCGTCAATTGTGGTGGATGCGGCCTTGCTTGTCCTGCCCGAGCAAATGCAACAACAACATGTAACTCCGGTGTTTGTTCATTTACTTGCTTAACTGGATTTGCAAATTGTGATGGTAATAATACAAATGGTTGCGAAACAAACATCTTATCAAACATCGTCAATTGTGGTGCATGCGGACTTGCTTGTCCTGTTCGAGCAAATGCCGCAACTATTTGTAGTGGTGGAGTTTGTTCTTTCAATTGTAATTCAGGATTCGCCAATTGTGATGGAAATAGTACTAATGGCTGTGAGATTAGTTTATTAACGGATAAAAATAATTGTGGTGCTTGTGCAGTTGTTTGTCCGGGAGCTCAAGTTTGTACTGGTGGAGTTTGTAATTAAGAAATAATCCAATGAAAAAAATACTATTATTTCTTATTTTAATTAGTTCGTCAATTCATATGTCGGCACAATCTGTATTGGCATGCACTGGCAACAATCAAATAGCAGGGGCATTACAACAGAGTTATACACTTGGTGAAAGTTTTATAGGTGAAAACACTGTTGGTGCAAATGTTAGTTCGCGAGGCTTTCAACAACCCGAAATTCCGCAGTTTCAACTGAAAATATTTTTACAAGGATTTTATTTGGGTGCAGGATTAATGAATGCTGTTGCTGATCCAATAAATTTTCCGCTAGTTACGGATACAATTTCTATTTCATTAATGACGAATCAACTTGTTCCATTAACTGTATTTCAAAAAAATGTGTTACTCAAAACAAATGGGATTTGTAATTTAACGCTTCCAACATTTGCTTACAGTCATAATTATTATCTGAAAATAAATCATCGCAACACTCTTGAAACATGGAGTAAGTTGCCTTTACAATTTAAGACTTTCAATAAGTATAATTTTACAACACCTTAATTTAAAATTTAATTTTTTTTGGAACCCAAAACCATTGCAACTTTATTGGCAATATTTTTTACTCTTGCATTTATAATTCATATTATTTGGTTTTTTTCAAATGCCTTTTTTTATTCGTTGGGCATGCGAATTGAAAATTACAGACTTTTGAGGATAAAGGATATGCCAAGAGGTTTGGAAGAAAAATACCATTTAACTTTAAATAAGAATAATGTATATTACAAAAGCTTGCCAGAGCACGCTAAAATTAAATTTTTATTTAGACTTGAAAGATTAATTAAGGACAAGCATTTTAGCGGAAGAGAAGGGTTGGAAGTAACTGAAGAAATGAAAATTCTTATTTCAGCAGCGGCCGTTCAATTAACTTTTGGATTGGAATATTATTTAATCGATTATTTTGATAAAATTATTGTATATCCTGATATTTATGAATCAACAATTACAAAGGAATATCATCGTGGTGAAACACAATCTGGTGGAGTAATAGTATTGTCGTGGAAATATTTTGTTGAAGGATATGCCATTTATGATGATAAAATGAATCTGGGATTACATGAACTCGCACATGCTTTGGATTTATCTCGAGTACTTGATAATACTGACCAGTCTTTTTTTCTTTTATTTAATAATTGGAATTTATTGGTTAAAGATGAAATTGAAAAAATAAATTCTGGTGAAAACAACTTCCTTAGAAAATATGCTGGAACAAATCAACGGGAATTTTTTGCTGTTTGTGTTGAATATTTTTTTGAAGCACCTGATTTATTTTATAAAGAACTACCAGTTATTTATAAACGGCTTTGTAATCTATTAAAACAAAATCCTCTTGATCAACAAACCGCTGATAGCTGGCAAATTTTAAATACTCCAGACGAAGGCATTATTGATGAAGAACCTATTTTTAGTTCAACGGTAAGCTTAAAATATAGGGGTACTGTATTGATTTTAGCCATACTAAACTTTTTCGCATTTTTTATTATGGATGCTGATTTTCCTTTTCTGAAATTTTTTGGATTTTTATTGCTCATTCAATATTTAAGCTTAATGATAACAACTTATAAGAAAATTGAAATAAAGGGAAGTTACCTATTTATTGATAAAAGTGTATTGAATAAAAAACAGTATAGCTTTTCATTAGAAAATATTATGTCGATTTCATTTGAAACAAAAAACATTAATGGACTTTCAATTCTTTACTTAAACCAAGGTAAAGTGGAGAATTTTTTTACAATTATTAAATTATCAAATGAGGAAAAAGAAACTTTTTCTTCAATCATTAGAAAAAATAATATTGTTCTATAAGAAGTTTTTTACCTTAAGAATAAAGCAAAACAACACCTTATTCCACTTCCATTACCAAATCATCCGATTCAACTAAAGTTCCTCCAGAAAGTTCAATTGATTTAATTTTAAAATCTCGAGTAGCTGTAATGGTTGTTTCCATCTTCATAACTTCAATAGGAAAGAATGGTGTATTTAATTTTTTTTATAAACTAAACCAATGACTTTTTGGTTTTAGAAG
>JANPGA010000138.1:0-3985 GCA_031423735.1 Bacteroidota bacterium
CTGTAACGATCGAAGTCCATAATGGGACAGGGAAAGTTATGACGATGATGTCGGGCTTGCCAGATCATGCAGTTAAAGAAAGCCAACAACGAGTTGAAGCAGCCATTAAAGTAAACAATTTTAGATGGCCAGGAAGAAGGATGGTAATCAATCTTGCTCCAGCAGATATACGCAAGGAAGGATCGGCTTATGATTTACCAATAGCAATTTGTATTCTCGGCGCTTCCGATCAATTAAAATGTAAAGATTTTAGCGAGTACTTGATAATGGGCGAATTGTCGTTAGATGGCACTTTACATCCGATTAAAGGAGCTTTGCCAATCGCTATTCAAGCTAAAGCAGATGGTTTTAAAGGATTCGTTTTGCCAAAAGCCAATGCAAAAGAAGCTGCTGTTGTTGAAGGCTTGGAAGTTTATGGAATGGAAACTTTGCAAGAGGTAGTTGATTTTTTTGATGGCAAGAAAAAAGTGGAGGTAACATTTGTGGATATTCGCGAAGCATTTGCCTTTTCAACTGTTGAAGGCGAATATGATTTTTCAGATGTGAAAGGACAAGAAAATATCAAGCGTTCATTAGAGATTGCTGCTTCTGGGGGACATAATGTAATCTTGATTGGTCCGCCAGGAGCTGGAAAAACGATGCTTGCTAAAAGATTACCAACTATTCTTCCACCGCTAACTATTGAAGAAGCATTATCAACCACTAAAATTCATTCGGTAGCAGGGAAAATAAATCGCGGACATGGCTTAATAACTGTGCGTCCGTTTCGATCACCTCATCATACCATTTCGGATGTAGCATTGGTAGGTGGTGGAGGAATTCCTCAGCCAGGTGAAATATCTTTGGCACATAATGGTGTTTTATTTTTAGATGAGTTGCCTGAATTTAAACGTACAGTTTTGGAAGTTATGCGTCAACCATTAGAAGATAGAAAAGTTACTATTTCCAGAGCGCGATTTGCTGTTGAGTATCCAGCAAGTTTTATGTTGGTAGCAAGTATGAATCCTTGTCCGTGTGGATATTATAATCATCCCGATAAGGACTGTGTTTGTGTTGCTGGTGTGGTACAAAAATATCTCAACAAAATTTCCGGACCACTCTTAGATAGAATCGATTTGCATGTAGAAGTCGTCCCAGTTCCATTTAGTGAATTATCTAAAGAACGTAAATCGGAAAAAAGTGCTTCAATTCGTGAACGTGTTGTAATGGCAAGAGCAATACAAGAATTACGATTTATTGAGCATCCAGAAATATTTTGCAATGCGCAAATGACCACACGTATGCTGCATGTGTATTGCAAACTTTCTGAGGATAGCTCCCAACTTCTAAAAACAGCAATGGATCGATTAGGATTATCCGCTAGAGCATATGATCGAATTCTAAAAGTATCACGAACGATAGCTGATTTAGCTAATTCAACAGATATTAAAACTGAACATTTAGCCGAAGCAATTCATTATCGAAGCTTAGACAGAGATGGCTGGGCCGGGTAAATGCAACACAGATAGACTTTAAAATTGCAATAATTATATCTTAAAAATTATTTCTTAAATTTATTATATACTTCTTTCTTAACAAATAAACATTTAAATAGGTCTGTTGTATGAACTAATTTATATCCATTATTTAATAATAAATCTTTCGATTTTTTAATTCTGAATAAATAGGGAAATCCTTTGGAATGGAATACCTCGTCATATTCAACCAAGATCGCTTTGATGTCTAATTTGTCTTCTATTATTGTTTCAATCACTTTGTATTCTGCACCTTCAATTTCAAGCTTTAATAGATCAATTGAGGTATGCCCGAAACTTTTCATGATGTTGGAAAGTCTGTCAACAGGTACTTCAATAAATTTACCAGACTCTTGAAATAATTCAATGGAATGCGATGCGTAATTATCTAAAGTTGGCTCATAAAATTTAATGAGTGTATCGGCATCCCATACACCTTTTTCTAGATACGTAATTGTTTTGAGCTGTTCTTTATTAATACGGTAATAGAATGGAGTATCCTTATGTCCTACAAAAATTTTTTCGCCATTTTCAACTTTACTTTTCAATAAATTAAAGTGATTAATCCCCTCAGGGGCAGGATCTAAAATAAACACTTTACATCCATAATTTACGACTAATTCCGTGTCAAATGAGATGTCCTCGCCAGCTCCAACTAAATAACAAACAGAAGATGCATTAATAAAATTTTCTGGTAAATAATATCCATGAGTTTTTGAACCAACATGTATTATATTTTTAAAAGGACTTAATTTAGATTGGGGATTTAATTGTAATAATTGTTTTATTATATTTTTTACTACTTGCATAGAAATAATTTCTTGTTAATCAGTTTTGTTATGAATTGAAAGTGATGTTTTTTACAAAAATAAATTTACATTAGTTTTTCTTGTAAGTCCATTAATCCTCCTACAGTCTTTGCATACATATGCATAAAGGGTGCAATTTTTGGATTGTATTTTTCCCACAATATATTATTGTCCGATACAAAATCATCCCAATTGGAAGAGTTCAATTGAATCCGTCCTAATGAAATGCAAGGTTCGTGAATTTGAGTTGCATGCCAAAAGCCAGTTGGAAAGAATATTGTTTCTCCTTTATCTACTGTTACCGTAAGCGCCTTTGCATTTTTAAAAAGGGGGTGCTTTTCATAATCCGGATTAAAAATATTTACTTCAGAAAGTTTCTTGTTGTTAGCACTAGGATACATGTATTCACTTTGCTCTTTTCCATAAAGAATAAATTCTTTACTACCATAAACCTGTGTAATTTGAGTATGTAGAAAAAGTGCATCTATATGAAGTATTGGGAAAAATGATCCGTTACCACCAAAAAATAATTCATAGGGTTCCGTACCCTTTAGCATAAATTTTGGCAAAAGCGGATGGCTCACCCTATCTATTTTCCCATAAAGTAAATGAGGCATAATATCACTCATTAACTCGGGAAAATACTTTTCTACATTAAGATTAAATGGATACGGAGATGGATTCTCTGGTGTTGATTTTAACATTAAATCAATATAGTCGCTTATCTTGTAGTCAATGCCTTTAACTTTTTTAGTTTTTTCACCATACGTTTCTTTAAAAAACTGGGGTGTAAATTTGCCCATAGCCTTCCATTCTTTAGCAGCGTCGGTAACAACAACAGGAATTCCTGGTTTTACATAATCGTTAATAAATTCTTTTTTAGAAAGATTCGACCGTTTATCAATCGATTGAAGAACATTTTTTTTGTTAGATTGAGAATTCATATTAACAATTTTTTTTTGAGGCTTTGTTAGCTTAATTATTGCCGAAATTTAGCACATTTTTCGTTTAAAACTACAAAATAGAAAATTTTGCGTTGTATTAAATGGGGTGGTATGGGTTTCTTCAATGCATTTGATTCTTACGAAAGATTTTTCAAAACGTTTCGACATGCTTGATTTATTGTATTGCTGAATCTCTAAGCCACTACACTTTGTTGGGCCGCTTTCAGAGAAGGTTCCAAGTATTAAATGACCATTTGGGACTATTGCATTCTCAGCAATTGCAACATATTTATTTATTTGTTCTTCATTCGTTAAGAAGTGAAAAGCAGCACGGTCGTGCCAAAAATTAAATTTTAAATTAGGTTTAAAATCGGTTATGTCCGAAACAATATAGTTTACTTTAGCTGCATTAACACCCAGTCTTTTCTTTACTCGTTCTATGGCATTTGCAGAAATATCAAGGAGATATATATTTTGATATCCCATCTCTATTAGAGCATCAATAAAATGACTATCTCCACCTCCTACATCTATTATGTTAGCATCAAGTGGAAGATCGAATAACTTTAAAAAGGAGACAGATGTTTCAGGATAAGGTTGAAACCAACTAACTTCTTCTTCAGTCTTTGTGGTAAAAACCTTTTCCCAATGATCTTTTGTATCTGAAGTAACCATACTATTTATGCTATGATTATTGTTTTTTAATTTCCGACAAATC
>JANPGA010000139.1:0-2262 GCA_031423735.1 Bacteroidota bacterium
ATATAACGCAGATTCAAATTTATTTATAGCATCGGGTTTAAACCCGATGCTAATTTTCAATAACATTCACCCTATAAAATATAACGCAAATTCAAATCTATTTATAGCATCGGGTTTAAACCCGATGCTAATTTTCAATAACATTCACTCTATAAAATATAATGCAGATTCAAATTTATTTATAGCATCGGGTTTATACCCGATGCTATTTATTGTTATCGAAATAATGTAATTTGAAAAAAAATCAAAAAGCAAAATCCTTTCAACAATTAAATCCTGCTTGCTAAGAAGTCTTGTTCTTCTTGGTTAATCATTATAAATCCTGTAATCATGCTTGCCAAGATGACTTGTGCTTCTTGGTTCCTTTTTTTTGAATCACCTTAGTACGAAAACTCTTCAATTGCATCTTTAAATTACACTTTAAAAATACTCATAAGCAATAATTTGTATTCCAAGCGATTTATTTGTGCCCTGAAAAACAAAGTACCTATCATTTTCCTTATTACATTTGAACAAACACTAAATTACTTGGAACCAATTTTAAAGTTGAGTAATATCTCACGAATTTATAAGGTAGGAACGGAAACGATTCATGCTTTACGATCCATATCATTATCGATCAACAAAAATGAATACGTAGCATTGATGGGGTCTTCAGGGTCTGGTAAGTCGACTTTAATGAATGTTTTGGGATGTTTAGATACCCCTTCGGGAGGCGATTATTTTTTAAATGGAATCGATGTTTCTGTAATGACTGATAATGAACTTGCTGATATTCGTAATAAACAAATTGGATTTGTGTTTCAAACGTTTAATTTGTTGCCTCGAAGCACTGCACTTGATAATGTAGCGTTACCATTAGTGTATGGTGGCTTTTCAAGAGATGAACGTGAAGACAGAGCATTAAAAGTTTTACAAGAAGTAGGTTTAGGAGATCGTGTTACTCATCGTCCGAATGAATTGTCAGGTGGACAGCGCCAAAGAGTTGCTATCGCGCGTGCATTAGTAACAAAACCAGCTATCATTTTAGCGGATGAGCCAACAGGAAATCTAGATTCAAAAACGTCGGAAGAAATTATGGCGTTGTTTCAAGAGATCCATTCAAAAGGAAATACTGTTATTTTAGTAACACACGAAGAAGATATTGCACGTCATGCTCATCGAATTGTTCGTTTAAAAGATGGATTAGTAGAGTCGGATGGTCCTAATCCAAATATCGTTGAAGCAAAAGCCAAACTAATTACTACATGAAAATTTATACTAAAACAGGAGATAAAGGGCAGACTTCACTCATTGGTGGCACTCGTGTTCCTAAATATCACCTACGCATTGAAGCATACGGTACTGTTGATGAATTAAATTCATGGATTGGATTAATTCGTGATCAACAAATTGATGATCATTCACTAACAATTTTGATGGATGTGCAGGATCGTTTATTCACGATTGGTTCTCTTTTAGCCAGTGATCCTGATAAGAGCAGAATGAAATTACCTGAACTTAAGTCAGAAGACATCACTATTTTGGAAAATGAGATGGATTTAATGGAATCTCAATTGGCGGAATTGAAGTCATTTATATTACCTGGAGGTCATACCACAGTTTCTTATGCACATATTGCAAGATGTGTATGTAGACGATGTGAAAGATTAGTAGTTCATCTTTCTGAAGAAAATACTATTGATCCTCAAATAGGTATCTATTTAAATCGCCTTTCTGACTATCTTTTTGTGCTTTCAAGATATTTCGCACAGAATTTAAATGTACCTGAAAGTCCTTGGAATCCTAAAATTTGAAAATTGGTGTCGAATTCATTAAAAAATGTGCATTTTATTTCATTACTTTTGCAGCCCTCCGAAAAGAGGGTTTTAGAACCATTTATAATTAATCATTGAATACCGAATTTAAATTATCATAATATGTACTGGACCTTAGAACTTGCTTCACATCTCGAAGATGCTCCCTGGCCGGCAACCAAGGACGAATTAATTGATTATGCCATTCGTTCAGGTGCCCCGATGGAAGTGATTGAAAATCTTCAGGAACTTGAAGATGAAGGTGAGCCGTACGAAACTATTGAAGAGATCTGGCCGGATTATCCGACAAAAGATGATTTCTTCTTTAACGAAGACGAGTATTGACCCTGAATCAAAAAAAATTAAAATAAACCCCTGAAGTGCAGACATTCGTCTGACTTCAGGGGTTTATTTTTTATGGGATTTATAGCAGCGATTCATCGCTGCTATAAATCCCATAAAAAAT
>JANPGA010000140.1:0-19651 GCA_031423735.1 Bacteroidota bacterium
TTCAAACGCAACATATCCAAATGGCAATCGTCACGAATGAGTTTGGTGGCACTGCTGGTATTGTAACGATGGAAGATATTATCGAAGAATTAGTTGGGGAAATTCAAGATGAATATGATGATGAAAAACCACCCGTAGAAAAGAAAAGTGAAATAGAATATATCGTTAATGCGATGGCAAGTATCAGTGATGTAAATGACTTAATTCCAATGGCACTTCCAGAAAATCCTAACTACGATACAATCTCTGGATTACTGAATTATATTTATGGAAGAATCCCCGCAGTAAATGAAAAACGCATTTTTGGTGGATACGAATTCAATATCATAAAACGTTTTAAACATAGTGTGGATACAGTAAAAATGACTGTTGTAAATGCCGAACAAGTAGACGGAGAACAGTAAGAATTACGAATTACGAATTACGAATTACGAATTACGAATTACGAATTACGAATTACGAATTACGAATTACGAATTACGAATTACTTAAAAAAAAATTTATTCATTTCAATTTTGAAAATCCTTAAAATCTTTTTTAATCATTTTAATCCTGTCCCAATTTTGAAAATCCTTAAAATCTTTTTTAATCCTTTAATCCTGTCCCAATTTTGAAAATCCTTTAAATCTTTTTTAATCCTGCTTGCAATAAAGATTTGTTCTTTATGGTTCTTTATGGTTCCATTTTTTGAATCCTATTTTGTACAAACAGCTGTTGCACTTGAGCCATCAGAAGAATAATTCATAGTTATCTTTTCAGTGGTGCCATTTCCACTATAAATGCCTGTACCTCCAACAGGAACCGAACTTACTCCAATGTTTTGGGATGGAATGGTTAAACTATTTCCACTTACCAACCCTATTGCATCTGCTGTAGAACCATAATTGCTAAAATTTTCAATATTTATTGAGTCCTCTACTCCTATTTTGCTGATTTTAATCTCAAAAATTTGAAATGCGCCTGAAATTGTCTCCTTGCACGACCATTTCCCAATAAATTTATCTCGATCATCAATGGTTGGTGTAGAAGAATTATCCTCAGTACACGACGAAAAATAAAAAAGTGGAAGTATCATCAACAGACGAAAGATGGTTTTCAAACTTAACTGAGTAGTGATTTTCATAAAACAACAATCTTTTATAGAATTCATATTTTATTTTTATTTCAAGATGCAAATATCGTATTACCTTTGCATAAACGTAAATTTTTATGAAACAGTATCTCAACCTTCTCCAGCACGTCATGGATCAAGGAGTTAAAAAAGAAGATCGTACTGGAACTGGAACGGTAAGTATCTTCGGATACCAAATGCGTTTCAATTTAGAAGACGGATTCCCTCTTTTAACTACCAAAAAAGTTCATACTAAATCAATTATCCATGAGTTATTGTGGTTCTTGAAAGGTGAAACGAATATTAAATATTTAAAAGACAATGGCGTAAGTATTTGGGATGATTGGGCGGATGCTGAAGGGAATTTAGGTCCTGTTTATGGCTCTCAATGGCGATCATGGAATTGCCCAGACGGAAGCACAATTGATCAGATATCGAATGTTATTGATCAAATTAAAAAAAATCCAGATTCACGAAGGTTACTAGTAAGTGCTTGGAATGTAAGTGAAATTGAAAAAATGGCCCTTCCTCCTTGCCATATACTTTTTCAATTTTATGTAGCTAACGGGAAATTAAGCTGTCAACTTTATCAGCGAAGCGCGGATCTATTTTTAGGAGTTCCTTTCAATATTGCATCCTATGCTTTATTAACTCATATGATTGCTCAAGTTTGTGGTTTAAAAGTTGGAGAATTTATTCACACTTTAGGTGACGCACACATTTACAGCAATCACTTTGATCAAGTAAAATTACAATTAAGCAGGGATGTTCGTTCATTACCAAAAATTCAAATCAACCCTTTAGTAAAGAATATTTTCGACTTCAAATTTGAAGATTTCGTGGTAACAAATTATGACCCACACCCTCATATTAAAGCAGCTGTAGCCGTTTAATTATGACTTTTTTTTTGATCTAAATTGTTTTATATCTTCACCTCTCAAAACAATTCTTGAGTAGTACTATGATAATATCTCTTATTGCCGCCGTTTCAAAAAACAATGTAATTGGTAGCGACAATAAATTACTTTGGCATTTGCCTGCCGATTTAAAACACTTTAAAACGATCACGTCAGGCCATACAGTAATTATGGGACGAAAAACATACGAGTCAATAGGAAAACCACTTCCCAATCGACGTAATATTATTGTAACACGGCAAGAAAGTTTTAATGCTCCTGGATGTGAACTTGCACCCAACTTACAAGACGCTGTGGATATGTGTTCAAGTAAAGAAGAGGTATTTATTATTGGCGGAGGAGAGATTTATAAGCAAGCCATTCATGCCGCTGATAAAATTTATTTAACTAGAATCTATAAAGAGTTTGAAGGGGACACTAGATTCCCAGACTTTAGCCTTTCAGAATGGCGACTAAATAATTATTTACGTCATCATGCTGATGAAAAAAACTTGTTCGAATACTCCTTTTCCGAATATGAAAGAGCTTTTTGAATTACTTACAATCAATAAAAAAGGGTTTTGATTTTTTAGAATAAAGTCCATTTAAATCTAGTGCGATTTCGTATTTATATTTTCCAATTACAAAAATCTTATTATCAAAGTATCTTATCGTATAATAAGATGTTGAATCAACTAAAATATCATTCCTGTATAAAACGAATTTTAGCTTTTTTTTATCTGGAACAATATCCGGTGAATAAAAAGCAAAATTGAGGTGAGTATCGTAGTACCCGAAAGGTGATTGCATATATGAACCATTCGTAATTTCAAACACTAAACTATCAGATTTTGGGTCTAATGGATTTAATTGTATTTCAGCAAACTTATCTTTTTCACATTCTGAGAAAAAAGAAATTGTCAATATTAATACTGCTGCTCGTATAAGATATGTTTTCATTAAAACTTTAAGTTAAAAGTAGTAGTTACGTTTCCAAAGTTATCAATACCCAAGCCAGGAGTTACTGCAAACTCAGGATTAGGTTTTTCTGTATAACGTTTATGGTGCTTGAAGTAATAATATGTTGAATAAACTAATGAAGAAGGAATTATGATATATGCAGCTGTTGCCAAAATATTATTTAAATTTCTTTTCTTATTATATTTATCTAATGAACTTTCATATGCTGATTTGGTTTTCTCAATTTCACCCACTGAAAATGATGAATAATAAAATGTATAATTATCCTTAACTTTTTGTTCCGCCTTTTTCATGCCAAATCTATTTGCTTCATAAACGAATAACAAAAAACCACTAATAAAAGCGCTTCTTATAAATGGTTTAAGTTGTCGATTCCGTTCCTTAAGATACCCTTTATATTCTTCAGAAAAAACAAGTTTTTCTCTCTTGTATATTACCTTATTATCAACAACCCTAACCGTATCTATTAACACTTTATACCGAGGACTCCATAATTTAATTGTTTTCAAACTAGGGTCAAAAAAATTCAAACTCCCTACTTTTGTTTTTACATCCTCAATTTTTAAAACTGAATTTGAAGGGTTAACAAACACTACAAGACCTGCCTTTTGGGAATAAACTTGAACTTGAATAAGGAATAAAAAGACAGTAAAATATATTTTCATTTTTTATTTAAAATTTTAATCATTCAGCTAAAATAGTATAATTTTGTTAAACTAACAATAATGAAATGTATAGTCCCTCCCATTTCCAAAATAAAGATCTCCAAACAATAGTAGAATTCATTAAAGAATTTTCATTTGGATCATTGATTACTTCTGATACAAAATTCCCTATAGCAAGTTTGATTCCGATGGAATTATTGGAGCTAGAAAACGAAATGTTTTTACTAGGACATATTTCAGCATCAAATCCACAGGCTAAAACATTTGTGCTTGAAAATTGTGCTGCTTTGGCAATTTTTACTGCTGGCCATTCTTATGTATCATCCTCATGGTATGAAAAAGAAAATGTTTCAACTTGGAATTATCGTTCTGTTCAAGTGAAAGGATTTATTACTCCACTATTAGGTGATGATTTACGCTCTCATCTAATACGTATGCAAGCAACATATGAAAAGGATCAGAAAAATCCGCGTACCGTAGAAACAATGTCGGATGGTTATTTTGAAAAGCAAGTAAAAGGTGTTTCAGGATTTATGATGAAAATTGAATCTTTGGAAGGATCATGGAAGTTAAGTCAAAATAGAAATGAAAAAGATTTCAATACCATTATTAACGAACTTGATAAACTTGATGATGCTAATTCAAATGAAATAGCTGATGAAATGCGTAAACTTTGTAAGAAGCCATAAACTTTTTGGTTCATTATTCACACTATTATGTATTTTAGCCATCAAGTAGTATCGACAAATTGGAAAAAGAACAAATAATTTCACCTAGCAAATTAGCATGGAAGCGACTGAAGCAACATCGACCAGCTATGTTTGGATTAATTGTTATTTCAATATCAATTTTCGTTTCGTTAGGTTGTTATTGGATTGTTCCTGACAATACTCCTTTCAGCAATACGATGAGTTTACCAATCAGCTTACAACATCCCGGTTTTAACGCAACTTTTTTAAAAATCCCACGACCATCAAATGATCAATCTTCTATTTTAAATAAACTTTTTACAGGAAGTAAAGCAAATTACACACGGGTTCCATTGCAAAAATGGAAAGTAAATAATGACCAATTAATTTATGAAGAATTTACTGGCAACTCCACAGAGAAAGGAATCAGCAATACTATTTCATTAAAAAATCTTGGATATAATTATCAATCAAAAAATTATGATAAAAGTCCTGAGCAATTTATTAATGACAATTGCCTAGAAAGCAAAACATTTATTCTCGGTACCGATCGTTTTGGAAGAGATTTATTTAGTCGCCTAATGGTTGGAACTCGTGTATCACTTTCTGTAGGACTAATTGCAGTAGTAATATCGTTGTTAATCGGTATAACTTTAGGAGCTTTAGCAGGTTTTTTTCGAGGTTGGATTGATCATTTTATTTTATGGTTAATAAATGTTGTTTGGTCAATACCAACTTTGCTATTGGTTGTTGCAATAACAATGGCATTAGGTAAAGGATTCGCGCAAGTATTTATTGCAGTTGGACTAACTATGTGGGTTGAAGTTGCTAGATTAGTTCGTGGACAATTTTTCTCTTTGCGTGAACAACAATTTGTTGAAGCTGGTCGTGCCTTAGGTTTTAAAAACGGGAGAATAATTACCAAACATATTTTGCCAAATATTATCGGACCAGTAATCGTAATCGCAGCATCCAATTTTGCTTCTGCAATTTTACTAGAAGCTGGTCTTAGTTTTTTAGGAATGGGTGCGCAACCCCCAATGCCTAGTTGGGGTATGATGATTAAAGAAAACTATGGTTACATTGTTGTTGATGCAGCCTATTTAGCAATTTGGCCAGGTGTTGCAATTGCCTTAACAGTTTTATCATTCACTTTATTAGGTAATGGATTAAGAGATGCTTTTGATACGAGATCCATTCCTCAGTAAAACAAAAGATAAAATTTTCTGTTGATTTTCAACCTTTTAAAAATTAAATGTTGCGATTTAAAATATTAATCGTAATATTGCGATATAGTAATCAGAAACATGGGTCGCACTAAGAACGAAGAATTTACCATAAGAGATAATAAAATTGCTGAATATGCGAAGGCTTTAGCACATCCTGCAAGAGTAGCCATCCTCCAATTATTATTAAAGAGAGAATCATGTGTTTGTGGTGACATTGTTGATGAATTACCACTTTCTCAGTCTACAGTTTCACAGCATCTAAGCGAATTAAAAAATGCTGGTTTAATAAAAGGTGAAATTGAAGGTACAAAAGTTTGCTATTGTATTGATGAAATTGAACTTGAAAAAGCAAAAGGGTATTTAATGAATTTATTAAATTCTCCTGTTAAAAGAAAAAGTTGTTGTTAAAAAAATTTGATTATAACCATCGTAATAATACGATTTAAATATATAAAAAATGGAAACCGCTGAATCAATTAAAAATTTAGTGAAAGAAAAATATGCAGCCATCGCAATGCAATCTACAGCAGAAAACAAATTATCGTGTTGCGGAGCAGGCGGATGTACAACTGAAGTGTATTCGGTTATGAGTGATGATTATTCAAAACTTGAAGGATATCATGAAGGAGCTGATTTAGGTTTAGGCTGTGGACTTCCTACAGAATTTGCACAAATAAAAAAAGGAGATACTGTTTTTGATTTAGGGTCTGGTGCAGGAAACGATTGTTTCGTAGCTCGCTCGTTAGTTGGTGAAACAGGAAAGGTTGTTGGCATCGACATGACAGAAACAATGATTGAGAAAGCTCGGGAAAATGCTGAAAAACTTAATTTCCACAATGTAGAATTTCGATTAGGAGAAATTGAAAAAATCCCTTCTGGACCAGATAGAGCAGACGTAATTGTAAGCAATTGTGTATTAAATTTGGTTCCTGATAAGTCAAAAGCATTTGATGAAATATTTAGAGTATTAAAGCCAGGTGGCCATTTTAGTATTTCAGATGTTGTATTAGAAGGCGAATTGCCATCAGCATTAAAAAGCGCAAGTGAAATGTATGTTGGTTGTGTAGCAGGAGCGACTCAAAAAGATGAATATTTAGCAATAATAAAATCAGCTGGATTTACAAATATTAAAATTCAAAAAGAAAAAACCATTCTAATTCCCGATGATATTTTAATTGCCTATTTGAACCCTACAGAAATTGAAAACATGAAACTTAATAAAGCAAGAATTTTAAGTATTACTGTTTATGCAGAAAAAGCTAGTTCTTGTTGCGATAAAGATGTGTGTTGCAAATGAGAAAATATATTTCAGAATTAATTGGAACCTATGCATTAGTGTTTTGTGGCACCGGAGCAATCATTATCAATGAAGTTTCCGGTGGCACAATTACTCATCTCGGTATTGCAACCACAGTGGGTTTAACGGTGATGGCAATGATTTATGCATTAGGTGATATTTCAGGTGCACATTTAAATCCAGCTGTAACAATTGCATTTGCAGTAGATAAACGATTTGCTTGGAAAGAGGTTTTTCCATACACAATTTTCCAACTTATAGGAGCATTATTTGCAACTTTAACGCTACATTATTTATTCCCTACAAATATTAATTTAGGCTCAACAATTCCAGCAGGAACAGATCTTCAATCTTTCATTCTCGAAATAATACTAACATTCTTTTTGATGTTAGTAATTCTTAATGTTTCAACCGGAGCAAAAGAAAAAGGGATAACTGCTGGAATTGCTGTTGGTGCTGTAGTTGGCTTGGAAGCATTATTTGCAGGGCCAGTTAGCGGTGCATCGATGAATCCCATTCGCTCTTTAGCTCCCGCCTTAATCTCTGGAAATTTAGAATCAATTTGGGTGTATTTATCCGCTCCTATTATTGGCGCAGTTCTCTCTGTTTACGTTTTCAAATATCTTAATTCAAAAAAATAAATTACCATTATGCAAAATGTACTATTTGTATGTATTCACAATTCTGCAAGAAGTCAAATGGCAGAAGCATTTCTAAATAAATTGGGTTCAAAAGAATTCAAAGCCCAAAGTGCAGGAATAGAACCTGGTAATTTAAATCCAATTGTTGTTGAAGCCATGATGGAAATAGGGATCGACATTTCAACAAATCGAACAAAAGACGTTTTCGAATTTTTAAAGATGAATGAATTATTTCAATTTGTTATCACTGTTTGTGATGAAGCCAGTGCTGAACGTTGTCCAGTTTTTCCAGGACCAGGAAAAAAACTTCATTGGTCCTTTACAGATCCATCTACACTTAAAGGAACACACGATGATAAATTAGTTTTTACACGAAAAATTCGTGATGAAATTAAATCAAGAATAGAAGAATTTATTGCAGGAAATTATTAATAGGTAAGTTAGTGATATATACTATGCCTTAATTGCCCATCGTAATTTAGCTGATTTTGCACGCGGATTTGCATTACATTCCTCTGCTGATGGACGAATAGGATCAGGTGCTACTTCACTATAAATTCCTTCACGAAATAACAATTGAAATGATTTTTTAACACGTCTATCTTCTCCCGAATGAAAAGAAAGTATTGCAACACGACCTCCTATTGCAAGTGATTCTGGAAGCTTTTCAAGAAATTCATCTAATACCCCAAATTCATTATTCACTTCAATTCGCAATGCTTGAAAACAACGTTGACAAGATTTCTTTACAGTCTCTTTTCGAATATTTTGAGGTATAAAAGTTAATGCCTCTCCAATCACCATTTGCAATTGACTTGTAGTTAATATTTCATTTCCCTTTTTTACATGAGTTGTGATTGCTTCAGCAATTTGTTTGGCAAAAGGTTCATCGGAATTAATAGTTAATATCTCTTCTAACTTCGTTTGTGAAAGTTTTTTTAAAAGTGCGGATGCTGGTTTTCCATTTCGTGGATTAAGTCGTAAATCTAATGGACCTTCTATTTTAAAAGAAAATCCTCTATCAGGATTATCAATTTGCATGGATGAAACTCCTAAATCAGCTAGTACAAAATTTAATGGTCCTGATTCAGTTACAATTTGATCAATACCAGAAAAATTCATTTTCTTAATTATCAAAATATCATCACCATACCCTAAGGCTACTAGTCGATCTTTTGTTTTTGGTAATTCTATAGGGTCAACATCAATTGCATAAAGTTTTCCATTTGGAGATAAACATTTTAACATTTCTAAACTATGTCCACCATACCCTAATGTAGCGTCTAATCCAATTTCACCAGGTTGAATATTTAGAATTTTTAAAATTTCATCAACACAAATAGAACGATGCATTCCTGCTGGAGTTCGTCCTTGTTGAATAACTTTTGCAATATCTTCTTTATAAGAATCCGGCTGAAGTTCCTTATATTTTTCTTTATACGACTTGGGGTGAGTGCCTTTGTATCGTTCTCGTCGAATACGTTCTGGCTTATTATCTTCCATTTTTTGACAATAGAAAATTTGAATTTACATGATTAGCCACTTATTAAACTTGCAATTAAGTAGGCCGCACCAGCAGCTAATGCGCCAACAAACATAGTACTAAATGCTCCTTTCAATGGTGGCTGACCAGTAATCCTGCTTTTAAAAAAACCAAAAATAAATAGAGCTAGAAGTGTAATAACAGATGATACCACTAAACCATCTTTAGGATGATCTGTAAAAAAATATGCACTCAATGGAATAAATCCTCCTACAATATAAGCTAATGCAATATTTGCAGCACTTTTTTTAGCTCTGTCGGCATGTGGCTGTTCTAGTCCCAATTCAAATCGCATCATAAAATCAACCCACTTATCTGGATTTGTTGATAGTTCATCTGCAACTACATCTTGAGTAGTTTTGCTTATTCCATAATCTGAAAGGATATCACGTATTTCTTGCTTTTCGCGCTCAGGAACTCTTTCAACTTCATCATATTCACGTTTTAATTCAGAGGCGTAATGATCTACTTCAGTTTTACCAGCTAAATATCCACCTAAACCCATTGCAATAGAACCCGCAATTATTTCAGCAATACCTGCCGTAATAACAATTGTATTTGAATCAACTGCTCCACTTAAGCCAGCAGCTAAAGCAAATGGTACCGTTAACCCATCGGCCATACCGATTACAATGTCTCTTACTACTTCTGAACTTTGAAAATGTTCTTCATCATGGTGATCGTGCATAATAATTTATTTTAAAACTTTTTCAAAGATAACTCAATGAAATAATTTAATGGAAAGTTAGAATTGTTTTTTCATTGAAACCGAATAAAACAAGAAAGGCGAACTTTGCAGTTCGCCCTTCTTATATTCCGGTGAAAGAATTATGATAATTGCATATTAATAAGCTTCGTCATTTCAAACATTGAAACTGTTTTCTTTCCACCAAAAACTTTTACAAGATTAGCATCACCAATGATGTTACGTCTTTCTTTAGGATCTTGAAGTTTATTCTTCTTGATATATTCCCAAACTTTTTTCACAACTTCTGTACGAGGAAGTGGTTTGCTACCAACAATCGGTGCTAAAATATCACTGATGTTCATTGGGCGCATGAAAGCAGCATTTGGAGTACGCTTAACTTTTGCTTTAGCAGCTTTCTTTGGAGCAGCTTTCTTAGGAGCAGCAGCTTTCTTAGGAGCAGCAGCTTTCTTAGGAGCAGCTTTCTTAGGAGCAGCTTTCTTCGCGGCTTTCTTAGGAGCAGCAGCTTTCTTCGCAGCTTTCTTTGGTGCAGCAGCTTTTTTAGGAGCAGCTTTCTTTGCAGCTTTCTTAGGAGCTGCGGCTTTTTTAGCAGGTTTTGCTTTTTTAGTTGCCATTTTTTTTATCGTTAATGATTTTGAGTTAGGTAAATATACTTCTACCCTCTAAGCATCACTAGGTTCATAGGGAGAATTTATTAACAATGCACACTGCAATTTTTGTTAATTTCTCAGAGGGAGCCTAGAGGAGAAAATTTGACGTTTTTTTACCCACTGAGCCTCGAGGAGAAAAATGCACTTTACAGAGGAGAAAAAATTATTTTTTTTGATGCATTACCAATAACATCCAAGCCTCACTAACTTTGTTATCATTAAGCAATTTGTGTGCTGCTAGGTGAACTGCATTTGTTAAATTCTCAGTATCTCCTGCTAAAACTGAAAAAAAATTCTTCACATCTTCACGATTTTCATATTCGATCTGAAGTACTTCATCAGGTAGTTTTTCTGTGTTTCCCAATAATCCTAAATCATTTCCTGTTAAAATTTTACTATTTCTAATTGATTCAGGCAAAGAATCAACTCCCATTCCTAAAGTTGTTAAAGGCTTTGGGACTTTAAAAAGCCCTTTTGCCGCGCGTGAATACCAATCACCGCCTAATCGTGCAACCTGATCGATTTTATAAGGGTCTATAGCACCTTTGTCGTTTAAGACACTTTCATCAATATGCATCAAAAGTATTTCACATATTACTAAGTTAGCTGCTCCACCTTTCACTCCAGTTTGAATTATTTGCTTAACCTTACATTCCATCTGCACAGGAGATTCTTTAACTCTTGGTGGCTTAACCAACTCAGATGGTATTTCAGTAAACCCTGCCTTAACAAACTCATTCACTCCTTTCGGATATTCTGTACTCGCTAACGACATTTGCTGAACCATGTCGTAGTTTACCACATTGATAACTACTTCATCTATTTCTCTAACATTTTCTAAAGTATTCTTTAATCCAGCATCTCTTCCACGTAAAGCCGGACTGAAAACAATTAAAGGCGGATTTGACCCAAATGAGTTATAAAAACTAAAAGGACTTAAATTAATTTGACCATGACGGTCGATTGAACTTACAAATGCAATTGGACGAGGCGCAATGGCTCCTACCATATATGCATGAAATTCAGCAGGTTTAATATTTGAAGGAAGTATATGTAACATAATTGTTCGGTTTTTAATAAGATAAACATTGCGAAAATGATAAAGTTAATGATTGGTGGCTTCGTACTTGTGGTTTTTTTGTTATTTTTGCAGCCTCAAGTTCAGAAACGTTCTTTAAAACAAGAGTATGCGCATGTGTCGTAATTGGTAGCCGAGCCAGACTTAGGATCTGGTGCTGCGAGGCGTGGGGGTTCGAGTCCCTCCATGCGCACAAATAAGAAACCGAGAATTTTTTCTCGGTTTCTATCAATTTTAATGAGTAAAAAGATAATTAAAAGCAGGTTGAGCTCTACGGCCAGGCCTGCTTTCATTACAAATAAGCAGTTCTATAAATTCAAAACGTTTTTGCCCATCCTATTAAAATACATTCTAATTCATGAACATCGTACAGGAAACAATCGATTCCCTTAATGCAGTTTTAAAAGTACAACTTAAACCAGAAGATTATAAATCGCAGGTTGACAATGCTGTACGTAAATATTCTAAAAAAGTATCCATGCCAGGATTTCGCCCAGGAATGGTGCCCGTTAATCTCGTACGAAAAATGTACGGAAAAGCAATGCTCGCAGAAGAAATCAACCGCATCGTTGCTGATTCAGTAGATAAATACTTAAGTGAAAATAAAATTCAAATTCTTGGAAACCCAATGCCAAAAGCAGAAAATGATTTGGATATCGACTGGGAAAAACCTTCCGATTTCGAATTCTCTTTTGATATGGGTATCGCTCCTGAAGTAAACGTTACTCTTCCTCCTTCTCATACTTTTGTTACTTATGAAATTAAAGTAGATGAAAAATCTATTAATGATGAAGTAGAAAAGATTCAAAAACGCTATGGAGATTATATTAATCCTGAAGTTTCTGATATGGAAAGTTCTATCTACGGAAAATTTGATGAATTAGATTCTACAGGAAATCTATTAGAAGGTGGTCATAGCAACCAATCTTTTTTGCTTTTCGATAAAATAACTGATGCCGATCAACGTCAACTATTCATCGGTCGTAAAGTTGATGAAGCAGTTGACTTCAACCCAGTTGTTGCATTAAAAAGTAATACAGAAATTAAATACTTATTAGGACTTAAAGAAGAAGATCCTCAAAGTTATAATAGAAATTTCCGTTGCACTATTGAAAGAATAAACAAGGTTGTACCTGCTGAATTGAATTCGACTCTGTTCGATCGTATATATGGCGAAGGTGCAGTTACTGATGAAGTTGGCTTCCGCGAAAAAATCAGAGCTGAAATTGCTGAAGGATATAAATACGAAAGTGAACATGCGATAAAACATGAATTAGAGGATATCATGTTAAAAGAATCAGCATTAAATCTACCTGATGATTTTCTAAAGCGTTGGCTTAAACGAACAAATGAAAAAATCACTGACGAGCAGCTACAATCTGAGTATAATCAATATGCTAGAGATTTGAAATGGCGCCTTATTGAAAATAAGATCTATAAAGATCAAAATATGGACGTAAGCCAAGAAGAAGTTGAGAACTATGCACGTACTATGATTATGGATCAATATCTCCGTTACGGGCAAGCTCACATGCTTACTGAAGACCGTTTAAAAGAGATGACTGAGAAATATTTACAGAATCAAGATTCGGTTCAACGAGTGTTTGAAAACCTAACTTCACGAAAAGTATTCGAATATGTGAACCAAATCATAAAAAAAGACGTTAAATCGGTGAGTCATGAAGAATTTGTTGATATCATGGCTAAACACGAACATCATCACCATTAAGCAAACAAGCTAAAGATTATGGATTACCGTAAAGAATTTACCAAATATGCCGTGAAACATCGCGGTATGGGCAGTGCAGGCGTTGACGGATACATCAACTCTGTATACGCTGACTACATTTCACCAACAATCATTGAAGAGCGCCAATTAAATGTAGCTCAAATGGATGTATTCTCTCGTTTAATGATGGATAGAATTATCTTTTTAGGAGTTGGAATTAATGATTATGTAGCCAATATCATTCAAGCACAATTGTTATTTCTTGAGTCTTCAGATGCGAAACGTGATATCACGATTTACATCAATAGCCCAGGAGGTTCAGTTTATGCTGGATTAGGAATTTATGATACTATGCAATGGATTCAACCAGATGTTTCAATGGTTTGTACCGGTATGGCTGCATCTATGGCTGCAGTGCTTCTTTGCGCTGGCTCAAAAACGAAACGTAGTGCATTAAAACATTCACGTGTGATGATTCATCAACCAATGGGTGGTGCTGAAGGTCAAGCTTCAGATATCGAAATCACAGCTCGTGAAATCCAAAAATTGAAGAAAGAGCTATATGAAATTATTGCTTTGCATTCAGGAAAAGATTACGAACAAGTTTGGAAAGATTCTGATCGTGATTATTGGATGACTGCAACTGAAGCAAAAGAATACGGAATGATTGACGAAGTACTTACACGTACTAAGTAATTAAATTATAAAAACTTTATAAGCCGACTTTCGAAAAGAAGGTCGGCTTTATTAAATTTGAGACTATCGTGAAGAATAAACAGGAAATCGTGTGTTCATTTTGTGGCCGTGACAAAAGTCAGGCTAATGTACTTGTTGCCGGAATTAACGGACATATTTGCGATCAATGTATTGCTCAAGCCCAAACAATAATTGGCGATGAACAAGATCAAAAGTTGAAAACAACAATTGGCACTCCTCTTACTCTCCCAAAACCAACTGAAATAAAAAGTTTTTTAGATGAATATGTGATCGGCCAAGATCATGCAAAAAAAGTAATGTCAGTGGCTGTTTACAATCATTACAAGCGATTAATCCACCGAAGTAAAGCCGGCAAGGATGAAGTTGAACTTGATAAATCTAACATGATTATGGTTGGAGAAACTGGAACAGGCAAAACTTTACTCGCAAGAACCATAGCAAGATTATTAAAGGTCCCTTTTTGTATTGCTGATGCAACGGTTCTCACAGAAGCAGGTTATGTAGGTGAAGATGTAGAAAGTGTCTTAACGAGATTACTTCAAGCAGCCGATTATGATGTAGCTACAGCTGAGCGTGGCATCGTTTACATTGACGAGATTGATAAAATTGCCCGCAAAAGTGATAACCCATCCATAACAAGAGATGTTTCAGGAGAAGGTGTGCAACAAGGATTATTGAAGATGTTAGAAAGTACAATCATAAATGTTCCTCCTCAAGGTGGCAGAAAACATCCTGATCAAAAAATGATTGCAGTAAACACCCAAAATATTTTATTTATCTGCGGAGGTGCTTTTGATGGTATTGATAAAATTATTTCTCGTCGTTTACAAACTAACGCAATTGGATATTCTCCAAAAGGTGAAGTAGAAAAAATTGATCGCGATAATATAATGCAATATGTAAGTCCTGCAGATTTAAAAACGTTTGGCTTAATTCCTGAATTAATTGGTCGTTTGCCAGTAATTACTTTCTTAATGCCTCTTGATCGTGAAACGCTTCGATTAATTTTAACAGAACCTAAAAATGCATTAATTCGTCAATACCAAAAACTTTTCGATATGGAAAATATCAAATTAACTTTTGAAGATGCATTGTTAGATTTTATTGTGGAAAAAGCCTTGGAATTTAAATTAGGAGCTCGTGGTTTAAGAGGTATTTGCGAAGCAATTATGCTAGATGCAATGTTCGAATTACCTGGAGCAAAAAATCCTAAAGAATTCGAAATTACACTTGCCTACGCACAGGAAAAACTAAGCAAAGCAACAATCAATCAACTTAAAGTTGCTTGATTGAATTACGAATTACGAATTACGAATTACGAATTACGAATTATTCAAACGCTCAAATTTGATCATATCAAATTTGAGCGTTTGAATTTTGCTTGGTTTGTATGTGGTTAACTGCTCATACCTTTTTTGTATTGAAACCTACAGACTTGACAATAAACATAAACAACAATGTGTATATTGAAATTGATCTCAACAAAATCACTTTTAATCCTTCCTCTAAATAAAAGTCTGTATCATATAGATGAGCTTCATTCTGAAAAAAGGAAATAGAATTTAATTTATTTGAAAAATATAGCCACCATCTCACTACTTCCTCTTTAATCTTTTCTTTGATATTTCCTTATCTGCAGATTTTACTCTTCGTTCCAATTTCTTGATGTCTTCTTCCGCAGGTAACTTTTCAGGAATTATATCACTTTTCCCTAATAAAGATCGGATATCTCTATTGTTTTTAATATGTTCATTCGTAATTTTCTTCTCTCCGCTAAGGTCATTCTTTTTAACATTGAAGTTTGTTATCTCGGTAGCAAGTTGCTTTGCAGTGATGGTAATAGTTGGCAGGAAATCTGCTAAGGGTTTACTTTCAGAAATCCCAAGTTTACGTTTCATCATACTTGTATTATTTCCTCCAAATAGTGCCCAATCACCTTTACTACGAATATTTGCAAATCCTTTATGGTCAATTCCTCTTTCAAAAATATTTTGGGAAAGTTCAGCTTCAGCTATTTTTAACTTCTCTCTTGCGAGCAAACGTTCATTTAATTGAATACGTTCTTCAAGTAACTCCTGTCTACGAGTTTGAATTGCAAAATAACTTTGAGCAAAAGCAATTTGTTCTTTCTTTGGATCACCATTTTGGGCAATGAGATAACATGCATAGCGTGTGAGCATGATATCATCTTGTTTTCTCTCTGCCCCAGAACCAATCTTGACCATTTTGTTGACGTCAACGAAATGGTCTGAGATCGCTTCTCCACTGGTGATACAACTTTCTTTCGCTTTGTCAATTGCGTTCAAAAAATTTCGCCAATCGGTATAGCCAAGAAGCTCTTGCAATTCACGTGCAAGCCAATATTCAATTCCGTCTTGCTCATAAGCAGATTCTTCGAATGATTTATTTAATCTGGATACTATTTCTTTTTTCATTTTCAAAAATATTTTTAACTAAAGTTTAGCAAGTCAAAAATAGTATTTTGTTTAATTGAATTGATTTATATTGGGATTATATTTTATCTTGAAAAATATAATAAAAAGGATTGAATAGTTTAAAGATCCAACGAAACGGAATTCACTTATCTTAATTACCGCAATTACAACTTGGAGAAAAATAAATTTTGGTATCGGGCATTAAATTGCTAATTTGACGTTGAGCATCCTCAGAGAATAAAATTCCTCTTAGTTCAAAAACTTTTAAGTTGCGTAGGTTTTTCATTTCTGCAGGAATTGTTGCTAATTCATTATCCCACATTTCTAACGTTTCTAAGTTTTTTAATAACCCAATTTCATGAGGCAACCTTTCAATTTCATTTCTATTTAATCCTAAAAAAATTAGGTTTTCTAATAGACCTAACGAATCCGGAATCGCTTTTAATTTGTTATTGCTAATATCTAAATATTGCAAATTTTTCATTCTTCCAATCCACGAAGGAACTTCTTTTAATTTATTGGAGGTTAATTTTAAAACTTGCAAATGTTTAAATTGAAGTAAATCCTCTGTTAAAACTTTAAGTTTTTTTCTACTCAAATCTAATTTGAAAACCGAATCAGGTTGCAGTAGTGCTTGTGATAGTGAATAATAGGTTTTCGCCTTTTTCAAACTTAACGAATCAAGCAAATCTTGCCCAGCTGCTTTGCCTACCAACAAATTGATAAAAATAAAAAAGAAGGCAATAAATTTTTTCAAGTCTAATTTATTTGATTACTGTAACGCATAATTAGTAACAATATTTTTATGTTTAATGTTTAACGTCAAAATTAGCGAGTAGTTCCAGACTTAACGCTTTATCCTTATTCATCTGTGTAATTAAATCATCAACTGAGTTAAATTTTAAATCACCACGTAAATACTCCTTAAATACAATTGTAATTGGTTCTCCATAGATGTCCGAATCGAAGTCAAAAATATTAACTTCAATACTTCTTTCACCATTATCAAATGTTGGTCGATTTCCAATACTTAAAACCCCTTTATAGGAATTCCCTAAAACCTCTACAACAACAGCATAAACACCCATTGCTGGAATAAGTTTATCAATATCATAAGGTTCTAAATTTGCAGTTGGAAAGCCTAATGTTCTTCCTAATTGCTTTCCTTTTACTACTTTGCCACTTACTTGATAATCATAACCTAATAAATGTGATGCATCTTTTACATCTCCATCAAGTAGCGCTTTACGAATCCTTGTCGAACTTATGGCAAGTTCATTTATATCTTGCTCTGGAATTTCCTCCACTTTGAATCCATATTTAGGAGCAAATAGCTTTAATTCCTTAAAACTACCTTTCCTATCTTTTCCAAATTGATGATCGTATCCAACAACAAGGGTATGCACCCCAATTTTTTCCACTAACACCTCCCTAATAAAAGTTTCATGATCTAATTGAGAAAACTCCTTTGTAAATTCCTGAATAACAATATTTTGAATGCCATATTTTTCTAGCAAAAGTATTTTTTCATCTAAAGTGCTTAGTAATTGCAAATCCTTTTGTTCTGGATAAAGAACTTTTCGAGGATGAGGATGAAAAGTCAATAAAAGAACTTCACCATCAGCCAAAATCGCTAATTCTTTTAGTCTTTCGATTATTTTTTGATGTCCTAAATGAACTCCATCGAAAGTACCGATCGTTACAATTGGTCGTTTAAGAGGCGGAAATTCTGTTATTTTGTGGTAAATCTGCATAAAATTCAATCAATTGACTCTAATCTGCCTTATTTGAAAATTAATTTTCAACAATTTATTTTTTATGTTAACAATTTTCAAGGCTGCTAAATTAGAATTTCCATCGGAGCTTTAAGCTTTTTGACTATTTTCGCAGTCTCAAATTCAAATTATAATTTCTTCTTGAAATGAATAAAGGTAAAATCGTTCAGGTTATTGGTCCAGTTATCGACGTAAGTTTCGATATTGAAGGATCAATACTTCCCAACATCTTAGAAGCTCTAGAAATCACTCGTCCGAATGGTCAGAAGATTATTTTAGAATGTCAACAACATATTGGCGAAGATACAGTTCGCGCCATTTCAATGGATTCAACCGATGGTTTAGTTCGTGGAATGGAAGTTCGCTCAACTGGATCCGCTATTAAAATGCCTATTGGTGATGCCATCAAAGGTCGTCTTTTCAATGTTGTTGGAGAAGCTATTGATGGTATTAGTCCAGTAGATAATTCTAATGGATTACCAATTCACCGTGCAGCTCCTCGCTTCGAAGATCTTTCTACTGAAGCTGAAGTTCTCTTCACTGGTATCAAAGTTATCGATTTGTTAGAGCCATATTCAAAAGGTGGTAAAATTGGTTTGTTTGGTGGTGCTGGAGTAGGAAAAACAGTATTGATCATGGAGCTTGTAAATAATATCGCAAAAGCTTATGCTGGACTTTCTGTATTTGCTGGTGTTGGTGAGCGTACTCGTGAAGGAAATGATTTATTACGTGAATTCTTAGAGTCAGGCGTAATTAATTACGGCGATGACTTCAAACATAGTATGGAGTCTGGTGGCTGGGATCTAAGCAAAATTGATCATGAAAAATTAAAGGAATCAAAAGCTACTCTTGTTTTCGGACAGATGAATGAGCCTCCAGGTGCTCGTGCTCGTGTAGCGCTTTCAGGACTTACTGTTGCTGAATATTTCCGTGATGGAGATGGAAAGTCAGGTGGTCGTGATATCTTGTTCTTTATTGATAATATTTTCCGTTTCACACAGGCAGGTTCTGAAGTATCTGCACTTTTAGGACGTATGCCATCAGCAGTAGGTTACCAACCAACGTTGGCTACTGAAATGGGTGCCATGCAAGAACGTATCACCTCTACAAAAAGAGGATCTATCACATCAGTACAAGCGGTTTATGTGCCTGCCGATGACTTAACAGATCCTGCACCAGCAACAACTTTTGCCCATCTTGATGCTACAACAGTATTAAGTCGTAAAATTGCTGAGTTAGGAATTTATCCTGCCGTAGATCCATTGGATTCTACATCAAGAATTCTTTCTCCTGATGTAGTAGGTGAAGATCATTATAACACAGCACAACGAGTAAAAGAAATTCTTCAACGTTACAAAGAATTACAAGATATCATCGCTATCTTAGGTATGGATGAGTTAAGTGATGAAGATAAGCAAACTGTTCACCGCGCTCGTCGTGTTCAACGTTTCCTTTCTCAGCCATTCCACGTTGCTGAACAATTTACAGGATTATAAGGAGTACTTGTTC
>JANPGA010000141.1:0-8675 GCA_031423735.1 Bacteroidota bacterium
ACTTCATCCCAATTAACAACATTCCAAAAACCTGCAATATAATCAGCACGTTTGTTTTGGTATTTTAAATAATAAGCATGTTCCCAAACATCCATACAAAGAATTGGTGTTCCTTTTATCTCTGCAATATCCATCAATGGATTATCTTGATTTGGTGTTGAACTAATTTGCAATTTACCATCTTTATCTTTCAACAACCAAGCCCATCCTGATCCAAATCGTGTTTTTCCTGCCTCTGAAAATTTAGTTTTAAATACATCAAAACTTCCGAACGCTCCATTGATTGCCTCCAAAACATTTCCGGCAGGTAATCCGCCTCCATTTGGTTTCATCATTTGCCAAAACATAGTATGGTTATAATGCCCACCTCCGTTGTTTCGAACTGCCATCGGCATCTTTGAAACTGAAGCTAAAATTTTTTCCAAAGAGGTTTCAGTGATTTTATTTTCTGTTAATGCTTTGTTCAAATTATCTACATATGCTTTATGATGACGGTCATGATGAATCTCCATGGTCATTGCATCGATATGCGGCTCAAGTGCATCAAATGAATATGGCAAAGGTCCTAATGAAAATGCTGTCCCATCTACAAACAATCCTTTAGCTAATGAAAATTTACTTCCACTTAAAACTAATGCTCCTGCTGTTGCCAGTCCTGCTGTACGTAAAAATGCGCGTCTGTTGTGTGATTGATTCATGATGATTTTTTTTAAACCTGTTAACAAAATTTATGAAAGTTGTATTAAAACTTGGTTCTTATCAACCGCTTGTCCTTTTTTAACCATGATATGATTAATAGTAACATCAGCAATGGCCTTAAGCGTATTCTCCATTTTCATTGCTTCAAGAATTAATAAAGTGTCACCCTTTTTAACCAGTTGTCCTTCTGTGACTGGAATATCAACAACAAGACCGGGCATAGGTGCCTTTAGATCAGCAATCTTTTGAGAAGCATTTGCATCTAATCCTAATTCATGAAGTAAATCATCATAACGATCGCGCAATTGAACATCAAAGGTCTTCCCATTAATTCGTAATTGATGATTTTTTGTGCTCTTATTTGAATCCAGTAACTCAATATTGTATGATTTATTATTTAAAAGTACATGGTAAGTTCCAGGACTTAACTTTTTCAAGTCAAAAATCAATTCTTCTCCATTCAAATAGTTAGAACCATTTTTACTCTCCAAATGGATAGTTTTACCGTTATTAACTGTCGCCTTTATCATTTTACAAAAGTAATTGAAATTCGTGGTAAAATAACAAACTATTTTGGGTTTATGCTCCAACATTAATAAGTTGAAAAGTTAGCGTCAACCCCTTTCCATGAAATGACTACAAGGGATACCTTTGAAATGTAATGCCCTTTAGAATTCGCGTCATCTGGCTTTTAGCCATTGCTCTTCTCTCCATTGGTATTGCGGTTTTAATTCGGAACCGCCAGGAAAGTCATGCATTGCGATTTGCTCAACTTGCCGAGCAAGCACAATCTACTTTACAAGATCAAATTAAAAATTTGGATTTAGCATTAGATCATTTAGAACCTACGCTAAATCAAACATGGAAAACGGAACGCCTACTCGCTTCACAATTAACATCAGAAAAAACTCCTGAAGGAAGTGCCTTTTATCTTTATGATCAAAATCAATTGCACTTTTGGTCAGATAATAAAACTCAAATTGATTCTAATAGAATTAAAAATATAGAATCAGGTAAAATATATTTTATTAGAAATGGCTGGTATTATGTTGCAACTCGAAAATATCAATCTCGCTTATTGGTAGGTTTACTTCCAATAAAACAACAATTCAATTTACAAAATAATTATCTAGCAAATACTTTCAATCCTGCTTTGAATTTGCCTGTCGACACTCGTTTACATACAAGTGCTGCAGCTGGTACCTGGGCAATTACGGATTCAAATAATAAGTACTTGTTTTCATTGTCATTTTTGCCTGATATAAATACCATTCCAACATCGGGTGCGGTCCCGTTTTTATACGGCATTGGTATCGTATTGCTTTTTCTAATGGCATTAGACATGCTTATTCATTGGGGTAAATTTAAAGATCCTAAAGCCTTCTTCCTACTTTTCATTTTGATAGGCATTCGATATGCCATGGTGAAATTTAATTTTCCAACCCCGTTATATGAAAGCGAATTATTTAGTCCCAAATATTATGCAAGTTCTTTTTTGTTAAATTCATTAGGCGATTTATTATTAACAGTTTCAGTCTTTAATTTAATTGTAATTTTTCTATATTACTATTTTAATGATTCAGATTTAAAAGAAGATTCGAAAGATTCATGGAAGTGGTCGATAGTGGTTGTAATAATTTTTTTAGTAACCTTTTTATTCTCTGTATTGATAAACTATTTGTTAAGTGGACTTATTATAAATTCTCAAATATCCTTTAACATCGTTAATGTATTTGATTTAAATGGGTACAGTTTAGTTGGTATGATTATTATCGCTTTAGTATTATTAGCGCTTTACTTAATGTGCGATGGCGGTGTTCGATTTATCAAAAAAACAAATTTTCGTTTTGGATATATTAGCATTTTATTTTTAGTATCTCAAGGGCTATTTCTATTAATGTTACTTATGTTTCGCGATACAGAAATGTTTAGCGATTATGGAGTAAGTGCCTTTTTACTTGCCAATTCATTAATACTTTATATAAGTTATATAAGAGGAACAGAACGAAAATCATTTTCATTTTCCCGTACAGTATTAGTGATCCTTGGGTTTTCAATTTATGCTGCTCAAATGATTTATTCATTTAACGATGCAAAAGAAAAAGAAAAGCGAGAATTATTTGCCGTTAAGCTAGAAAACGAACAAGATTTAGTTGCCGAATATTTATTTGAAGACATTGAAAAAAAACTTGAAACAGATTATTCACTGATTCAATTTTTTAAGATTGAACCTCAAATAATAATGGGAAATCCTATTCTCTTTGAAAATCAAAATAAAAGATTAGTTCGTCAATATTTTAGTGGATATTTAAGTAGGTATGAAATTAATTTTAAATATTTTACAAATAGCGATATCCCAATAAATAAAATGGGAGATCCTAGTTGGAATTATGATCAATTTGAAAAAGATATTAATGAATCATCTAAACCAACACACAGTAATAATTTCTATTTTTTACAAAATACGACAGGAAGAGTTTCTTATTTAGGGAAAATAAATGTTATTGATAAAAAGAAAGTATCAGGTAAATTAATTATTGAACTTAATGCACGATTTAACAGAGAAGAAAACGGATTTCCTGAATTGTTATTGAGCAATAAAGTAGTTTCACAACGGGACGTTAGTAATTATTCATTCGCTAGGTATCAACAAGGAAAATTAATCTCACAAAGCGGAAATTATAATTACTATTTAACTCAAGATCCGTACGAAGAATATTATAAGAATTTAAACGGGATGCGCTTTAGTTCCTTTGATAATTTTTGTCATTTGTTCTATAGATTTGGACAATCAGGATTAATAATTATAAGCTTACCATCTCAAGGACTTTTAGTTTTCATAACGCTTTTCTCTTATATATTCACTTGCTTTAGCTTGATTTTTTTAGTGATCTATTTAATTATAAGATGGGTGAAAAATGGTTTTCACTTAGAAGTAAATTTCAAAAGCAGAATTCAATTAACAGTAGTTTCTATTGTTGTAGCAACATTAGTATTAATAGGTGTTTCTACTGTTACTTACATTTTTGACAATTATGCTCAAGCACAAAATACGCATATAAAGGAAAAAATTAATAACGTATTAGTTCTTGTTCAAAATGAGCTAGGCGGAAGAAATAATTTAGGACAACAGTTAAGTGATGATTTAGGCTATTCCTTTTCGCAATTGTCTAATACATTATCGATTGATTTTAATATCTATTCAACCAGCGGCACATTATTATACTCTTCCCAATCTAAAATTTATGAGCAAGAACTCATTGCTCCATTAATAAATCGAGAAGCATTTCAGCGATTAACGACAAATCAAAAAGCTTTATTTATTCAAACAGAAAATATTGGAAAGCTATCCTATATAGGAGCATACGAGCCAATCCGCAATAGCGAAAACAAAGTTATCGGATATTTAAATTTACCCTATTTTGCTCGCGAAACTGAATTAAAACATGATATAAGTTCATTCTTAGTTTCGTTAATAAATATTTATGTTTTACTTTTTAGCATTGCAATTTTACTTGCCTTTGTAATTTCGAATCGTATAACAGAGCCACTACGAATTATTCAACGTAGCATTAAACAAACAAAATTAGGTACAGTAAATGAACCCATCAAGTGGAAACAAAAAGATGAAATTGGTGCATTGATTAACGAATATAATCGAATGCTAGTCGAGCTTCAACAAAGTGCAGAATTATTGGCAAAGTCGGAAAGAGAGAGTGCATGGCGTGAAATGGCTAAGCAAGTAGCTCATGAAATTAAAAACCCTTTAACTCCAATGAAACTAGGGGTGCAACATTTACAACGCGCATGGTTAGACGATCGACCAAATAAAGATGAAATGCTCCAAAGGATTTGTGCAACTTTAATTGAACAAATTGATACATTATCAAACATCGCTACTGAGTTCAGCAACTTTGCAAAAATGCCTAAACCTGAATATAAAAGTGTGAATCTTTCTTCTGTTTTAGAAAAAACAACCGACCTCTATAACGAATCTGAACACATTGAGATTATTCTTACTAAACCAAGCAGTTCTCTTTTAGTTTTAGCAGATAAAGATCAACTATTAAGAATCTTTTCTAATCTGTTAAAAAATGCTGTACAAGCTATTCCAATTACAAGAGAAGGTAAAATTAATATTGATGTGGATTTAGAAAACGGTAAGTATAAAATTTCTATACAAGATAATGGAGAAGGAATTCCTAAAGACCAACTTGATAAAATATTTGTTCCAAACTTTACTACTAAAACTGGAGGAACTGGACTAGGTTTAGCTATGGTTAAAAACATGCTAGAATCAATGGGGGGATCCATAACTTTTGAAACATCAGAGGGAATTGGAACTACTTTTTTTGTGGAGTTAGTAAGGTCTGAAGCATAGTAAATAGCTAAAAAAGTAATTTTTAAAGCCAATTCCGCCTTATTGACTGAAAATTAATCTGTTGAATTTAGGATTTGAATAATTCCGTTTCATTAATTTTTCCATTTTTGTAGGATGAATCGTCCAATTAGAGTTCTCATTGCTAAGGTTGGCCTTGATGGTCATGATCGTGGAGCGAAAGTAATCGCCTCTTTCCTCAGAGATGCAGGAATGGAAGTAATTTATACAGGGCTTCGACAAACACCAGAGATGGTAGTAAATGCTGCTTTACAAGAGGATGTAGATGTTATTGGTGTAAGTATCCTTTCAGGTGCCCATATGACTGTTTTCCCTCGTATCCTTGAAATGATGAAAAGTAAAAATCTAAATGATGTTTTACTAACTGGTGGCGGAATAATACCTGATGATGATATGAAAAAATTGCAAACTATTGGCTGCGGACAACTATTCCCTCCTGGTACAGACACTAAAGTCATCATTTCTTACATAACAAATTGGGTTGAAACAAATCGTAATTTTTAATGTTGTTTTAATAAAAAATAAAATCTTATGGCTTACAATAATATACTTGCTGAAAACACTGATGGAATTCTTTTAATTACTATCAATCGTCCTGATAAACTTAATGCTTTAAATAAAGAAACTATTGCAGAAGTAGGACAAGCAATAGCTGCAGCAGAAAAGGACTCAACCGTTCGTTCGATAATTATTACAGGCTCTGGAAATAAAGCATTTATTGCTGGTGCGGATATCAGTGAATTTGCAGCCTATACTACAGAAGAAGCAAAAGTATTATCTGCTCATGGTCATGGTGTTTTTAATTCGGTTGAACAATGTTCGAAGCCTGTAATTGCTGCTGTAAATGGATTTGCATTAGGTGGAGGCTGTGAACTTGCGATGGCTTGCCACATGCGTGTTGCATCTGAAAATGCAAAGTTTGGTCAGCCAGAAGTTAAACTTGGGTTGATACCCGGATACGGCGGCACACAACGACTACCCCAGTTAATCGGCAAAGCAAAAGCAATGGAACTATTGATGAGTGCCGATATGATTGATGCCCAAGAAGCCTATCGTTTACGATTAGTAAATTATGTTGTTCCTCAAGAACAATTATTGGATAAATGTCGTGAGATCTTAAATAAAATAATGGCTCAAGCACCAATTGCAGTGAGTGAAATAATAAATACTGTAAATGCCTATTATGATAAATCGCAAAATGGTTTTCAACTTGAGATTGATCAATTTGGAAGATGTTTCTCAACAGAAGATTTTAAAGAAGGCTCAACTGCATTTTTAGAAAAACGAAAAGCTTCCTTTAAATCAAAGTAATGATTTCTGAAAATTCTCAACGCCATGTACGAATAATAGTTTATGGGAAAGTACAAGGAGTTTTTTTTAGAAAACATACATTTCAAAAAGCGAATGAACTTGGCATAAAAGGTTTTGTTAAAAATCAAGAAGATAAATCAGTAATGATTGAAGCTGTTGGCAATAATGATTCTCTTAATTTTTTTATTGATTGGTGTAAAAAGGGACCATCAAGAGCGAATGTTACGGGTGTTGAAATAATAGAGCTTTCATACATTAATGAATTTTTTGATTTTAGTATTTTAAAATAATCTTCCTTATAATAACTAAATTAAAAATCCCAACTGTAAAAATTGTTTTTACAGTTGGGATAGAAAAGTTAATTATCAAACCTAGAATTAATGCGCAATAATAATCCTTTGCAAATTATTGTTTTCGTTATTTAACTCATTATTCGAATTCACTCGAACAAAGTAGTTCCCATCAGGAATTTGCGAAACATTAATTTGATTTAAAGAATTAACAAGTGTTGATTTTAAAATAAGTTTTCCATTTATATCCAATATCTCTAATTCCAAATTTTCGTCTGAAATAGCACTACTTTCAAGTTCAATTGTAAGCATTTCAGAAACCGGATTAGGATAAACATTAAATTTAAAATCAGCGTTTGATTGCAAATTTGAAGATTCTCCAATTCTACAATTTGAGGCTCCCACATTTATTGTATAATCTTCAACTTCTCCATAAGTAAACGTACCACAAGATAATGGTGCCGATCCATATTGCATTGCCACTCTCATTCTTGTTGCGCCAGTTAATGCTCCCGAAGGAACATTTATCCAACCACATCGCGTAAATGCAGATGATCCTGAAGGTGCAAAAACTGTTTCGCCTGCATCATTAAAATCTCCATCTTGATTCCAATCTATCCAAACACGAGTATATAAACAATAAACGTTACAAGTTGCATAACCAGGTGTTACAGAAATAGAATACCAACGTCCTTTGTTTAAGTTTGTAGAAGTAGTTAGAAAATTTCCATAACCACCATTCCATCCACTGGTATTATTTATACTATTTATTTTAACTTTATTTATGTATCCTTTTGTTTTACTTGTACCATTTGCTATACAGTATCCGCCTCCACAATTATTAACAGTTACATTTGTTGATGCAGACGAAGTACAGTTACCAGCTGATGTGATAGTAACAGTATAAACTGTATTACTTACAGGACTAACATTTATGCTTTGTGTTGTTGCTCCTGTACTCCAAACAAATAAATTACCCGCACTTGCTAATAAGTTGGTAGAAGTTCCACTACAAATAGAAGTATTGCCAGTAATAATTGCGGCTGTAGGAACAATAACGGTTACAGTTGTCGGCGTAGAACTTGCAGAACATCCTGCTGCATTTGAAACAGTAACAGCATAACTTCCATTTGAATTTGAAGATATCGCTTGCGTTGTTGCTCCTGTGCTCCATAAGTAAGATGTTGCCGCACTTGATGTAAGTGTTACATTTCCACCTTGACAGAATGTTGTTGCTCCACTTGCTGTAATTATAGGTGTTGATGGCAATGCACTAACCGTTACAATTGTCGTTCCTGATGTGCCAGTACAATTATTCGCATTTGTTACTGTAACAGCATAACTTCCATTTGAATTTATAGTAATTGCTTGTGTTGTTGCACCATTGCTCCACAAATAATTTACTCCCGCTGATGCGGTTAACGTAACACTTCCGCCTTGGCAGAATGATATAGAACCACTCGCTGAAACCGTTGGAGTACATCCACCACAATTTGTTACCGAAATATTTTGTGTTGCACTTGCTGAACATCCACTACCATTCGTATATGAATAGGTGATTACAAATGTTCCAACTCCGGCTGTTGCTGGATTAAATTGTCCTCCACTAACTCCTGTGCCACTATAGGTTCCACCTGCTGGTGATCCACCTGTTAATGCAAACGCTGCATCTGTTGTACACTTAGATGTTAATGCAGATAAACTAACAACTGGATTTGCATTTACAGTTACTGTAGTTGCTGCTGATGTTGCTGAACAATTATTTGCATTCGTTACAGTTACACTAAAGCTTCCATTTACTGTTGCAGATATCGCTTGCGTTGTTGCTCCTGTGCTCCATACATAAGATATTGCTGCACTTGATGTAAGTGTTACATTTCCACCTTGACAGAATGTTATTGCTCCACCTGCAGAAATTGTTGGAACTGATGGCAATGCATTAACAGTAACTGTGGTTGCTAATGAACTTGCAGAAC
>JANPGA010000142.1:0-17420 GCA_031423735.1 Bacteroidota bacterium
TTAAATTGCATCTTGTTTGTAACGAAAAAGTTTTACTTTTGCGCCCTCCTTAGGGTGATGTAGCTCAGTTGGTAGAGCAAAGGACTGAAAATCCTTGTGTCGGCGGTTCGATTCCGTTCATCACCACAAAAAAACGTTCAAACCTTTTAGATCTCTCCTCGAATGAAAAACAACCAGGCCCGTTACCGTAAGGTCCTGCTTATCGATGATAACGAGATCGATAACTTTATTAATGAGCGAATGATTACCTCTAGCCTTTTTTCTATCAAGGTAGAAGTTAAAAATTCAGCGGATGCAGCTTTAGATTATTTAAAGACATTAAACGACCCAACTGATTTCCCTGAAATTATTTTTCTAGATCTTAATATGCCTATTAAAGATGGGTTTGATTTTTTATTGGAATATGAACTTCTTCCAGAAGGTCTTAGAAATAGTGCTAAAATTGTTGTACTTTCTTCTTCTATTAGTCCGGGCGACATTAACAAGGCGAGTACAAATCCACATGTATTAAAATATGTGAACAAGCCATTAAGTGAAAAATATTTAGAGGCGATTTCACTTTAATTTTAATTAGAAGAACTTGATTTTTTTCTTCACTCCATCATTAAATAGAAATTAAAATAGCTCATTTCAATAAGCACCGAAAACTAGTTTTACTCCAAAGTTTTTAATATTAGTAATGCTTGATTTGCAATAAGGAATTTCGCAGTCCTTCTTGCTTAAGATATTGATAGACTAAGGCATTAATTGGAATTCAAAAAACATGAGTTAATTAAATTGCAACTAAATTAATTTTTTTAAAACTCGTTTGTTACTCTGATTTTTCAAATTCTAAAATACTCTTTTTACTTACTTAAGAAACTCTTTTAGGGTTGATAATGGCCTTATTATTTTTTAAAAACAAATTAAAAGAAATCATCAATTAACAATTACAAACTGCGATGCTTAAATTATTCAATGATGAGGGAGGTTTATGTTGAACTCAATTCAGTCTAGAAACATTTAACAAAAAAAATAATTTCTATAAGGCTACTTACAATTACTTATATTCATTTGCTCCCGATCAGCTCAAAAATTTATTGTATTTTTGAATTGGGAGGGATGCGAAGCGTCCCCTAAAAATTTTCAATAAATCCATTTATAATTACTTATATTCGCTCGCTCTTATTTTTAAGGCAATGGTTTTACAATCTTTAATTTGAATAAAATCAGAAAAAAATGAAAAGCTTAAAATGGTATAAAATAGGTCTCGTCATATTTATCTCAATTGTTATATCATCTTGCAAGTTTGGTCGATTTGTAATTTACAATTTTGCCGACATAAAAGATTATAAGAAATTTCCATCACGCCCCTTGGTGAGCAATGAGACAAAATTTAAGTATTACTCAACTTCACATGGAAAATTTCCAGATACCCTAAAATTAGGTGGAACTCCTGTAGCATTTGATAAGGTTCTTGAAGATAATAAGACTGTAGCGTTTTTGATTATAAAAAATGATACTATACAATATGAAAAATATTTTAAAGGGTACAGTCAAGAAAGTATTATCCCATCGTTCTCCATGGCAAAATCAGTAACATCCATTTTAATCGGCTGTGCAATTGACGATGGATTAATTAAATCCATTGAAGAACCTATAACGAACTACATTCCAGAATTGAAAAAGAATGGATTTGAGAAAGTTACTATCAAGCATTTATTACAAATGACTTCTGCACTAAAATTTAGTGAAAGTTATTATAATCCATTTGGACAAGCTGCATCATTTTATTATGGCAGAAATTTAAAACGAGAAATTTCGAAATTGAAACTAAAAGGTATCCCTGGACAAAAAACTGATTATGTTAGTGGAAACACGCAACTATTAGGTTTTGTATTGGAACGTTCTCTAAAAGGTAAAACGATTACTCAATATTTTCAAGAAAAATTATGGACTCCTCTTGAAATGGAATATGATGCATCGTGGAGTATCGACAAAAAAAATAATGGAACAGAAAAAACTTTTTGTTGCATCAATGCAAGAGCAAGAGATTTTGCCAAAATTGGACGACTTTACCTGAACAAGGGAAATTGGAACGGGAAGCAAATATTATCCCAAAAATGGGTAGAAGAATCCACCAAAGTTGATACAACCGAAGGTAGTATAGACGAATATCAATACCAATGGTGGTTACCTTCAACAACAGGTGATTTTATGGCTGAAGGAATCTTAGGACAATATATCTATGTAAACCCCTCTAAAAATATTGTTATAGTAAGAATGGGCAAAAATGAAGGAAGAATCAACTGGTCTGATTTTTTTATTTTACTAGCGAACTATAATGGCAAATAAAACTTTCATCGGCCAAACTTGTTCTTGGAAAAGAATAAGCATTTGTATTGGCCAGTAAATTGGTAGTTTCCCGAATCACTTGTCCTAAATCTATAATTTTCGTAATCTATAAACATCACTTTCGCCAAGCCAATAATAGTTAGTTAATAGTTTGTATGAATGAAAATGGATGGGAATCGAATACAAACTTTCATTAATGCCGCTACTATTACTAATTTTCGTATGCCCCCCATTATCGAGATACTTTTGAGTTGAATAGGATTTGAAGAGTATCCTAATTTTTCATTTAAACTGCCACGAATGCCGATTTTCGTATGCTCCACATTGTTGAGATGCCTTTGAACTACAAAGGAAGCGCAGCGTAGTCAAATTTACACCAAAGGCATTTACAACTACTTATATTCGTTTGCTCCCATCTTGCTCAATAATTTTTTGTAATTTTGAATTGGGAGGGATGCGGAGCGTCCCCTAAAAATTTCTTTTCAAGCTACTTACAAATACTTGAATTCGTATGCTCACTATAATTGCAACATTTTTTTTGTAGTTATCAATTAGGAGAATTGTGGAAATAACCTAAAAATTATTTTCAATACGTTTTCAAAATTATTACATTTTAAAGTCTGTGGAAAAGTTAGGATGGTTTGTAGTTTTTTATCTAACCATTTACAAATACTTATGTTCGTTTGCTCCCATCTAGCTCAACAATATTTTGTATTTTTGAATTGGGAGGGATGCGGAGCGTCCCCTAAATTTGATTCAATTATTCCTTAAATTGACCTCTAATTAAAACCATAATTATTGTACGACATTTTTTTCATCATAAACTAAAAATAAGTGGAGCAATTAGTATTATCAACTAAACGATTACAAATTCGTAATTTAAAAACTGTAGATATTGATTTATTTCTGCAATACCGATCAAATCCAGATGTTACAAAATACCAAGGATTTGATGTAATGAATCACGAAGAAGTTTCTTCATTTATTGCAGAACAAAAAGATAAACTTTTTGGCAAACCAGGTGAATGGGTGCAATATGGGATTGAAGATATATCTACAAAAAGTTTAATAGGCGATTGCGCTATAAAACTTGATAGCAACGATATTCGATTAGCAGTAATTGGAATTACCATTTCTCACTTACACCAGAAAAAAGGTTTTGCAAAAGAAGCAATGATTGCAATTTTACAATTTCTATTCGACATTAAAAAAGTACATCGTGTAGTTGAAATAGTTGATGCCGAAAATAATGCGTCAATTCATTTAATGAAAAGTATCGGCTTTCGCCAAGAAGGTTTTTTTATTGAAAATATATTCTTCAAAGGCAAATGGGGAAGCGAAATTCAATTTGCTATGCTAAAAAAAGAATGGGATGTCTTAAAAGATCTACATGATGCAAACTTGAAATCCTAAATGTGGTTGTAAAAAGTTTAAAAGCATAAATTAAATGAAAAATGAGAATAGAAAACCCAGCTTTCAACTACGATAAATTAGGTCAGAAATATTCAGGGCATCGACAAACTGATCCAAGAATCGCTGAATATGTAAATAACGCATTAGGCAATGCAAAAACAGTTTTAAATGTTGGAGCCGGTGCAGGTTCGTATGAACCACAAAACAGATATGTCGTGGCTGTGGAGCCTTCATTTGTAATGCGTGAGCAAAGATTAAAGAACAATAGAACTCCAGCAATAAATGCTAAGGGTGACAACTTGCCTTTTGATGATAATTCAATTGATGCAACAATGGCAATTGTAACGATTCATCATTGGCCAGATATAGACAAAGGTTTAAAAGAACTTAAAAGAGTTACAAAAGAGCAAGTAATTATTATGACTTTTGATCCGGATACATTAGATAACTTTTGGAATGCATCCTACTTTCCCGAATTAATTACAGTTGAAAAAGCGCGTTATCCTTCTATAGATTTTATTAAAAATTCATTAGGTGGAAAATGTGAAGTTGTAGAAATTCCAATTCCATTAGATTGTATCGACGGGTTTCAAGAAGCTTTTTATGGTCGACCTGAAGCCTTTTTAGATAAAGAAGTTCGATTATCACAATCTGCTTGGGGATTTTTATCAGATGATGTTCAAACTAAATTGGTAAAAAGACTTGATGATGATTTAAAATCTGGTGAATGGGATAAAAAATATGGACACTTTCGCACGGAACCAACCTTTACATGTGCATTACGACTTATAATCTCAAGAGGATAAATAAGTACAACGAAAAGCAACTATTCATTTTAATTTCAACATTTAGTTAACTACGCATAAATAAAATCGAGTGGAAAATAAAATGCAATTATAGTTATCTTAACCAAAAAGATGGAAGAGAACAACAATTTTAAAATACTAAAAAGAACTAATTTGAACGATCAAGAAAGAATGCAACTACTTGATTTATGGAACAACGAATACCCTGAAAAAATTTCATATAAGAGCATAATTGATTTCAACAACTATTTACTAAAGCTAAGCAACTTGACTCATTTATTAATGATTGATAAATCAAATAATATATTGGGATGGGCATTTTCTTTTAACCGTGATAATGAACGATGGTTTGCAATAATTATTTCTGAAGAACAACAAAGGAAAGGCTTGGGACAGCAAATGCTTAACGAGCTTAAAAAATCAGAAACTATTTTAAATGGTTGGGTTATTGATCATAATAATGATAAAAAAATAAACGGCGAAGTATACAATTCTCCATTAGGATTTTATCGAAAAAATGATTTTAATGTTTTGAAAAATGAACGTCTAGAACTAGAAAATCTTTCAGCAGTAAAAATAAAATGGGGAAATATGGATGCAAAAAAATAATTTTTTTATTTAATATCAAGACTCTTTTAAACTAAAAACAAGTAGGGCGGCAAATTTGCCGCCCTACTTGTTTTTGCTAATCTTTAATCGGATTTCCCATTCTACGTAGAATATTTTCATCCACTTTGATAGAGGTTAACACTGGGAATAACCCTTTATTCATGGTTTCGAATTCAGTCCACATTTCAGTAAGCTTTTTTACCTTACGTCGATAATCAGCAGGCTTTAATGCAGTCTTAAATATCTTCATCAAAAAACGTGAAGAATCGAATTCGGTTTCGTTCTCTTTGATTTGACGTTTTAAACTTGAAATGATTTGCATACATAATGTATCATCACCTAATACACAATATTGAAATGCTTGGAATAATTTGCAATCCACATCGGTATAAGTAAATTGTTTCAAAGAAACCTGATTGCGTAATTCATTTATTTTACGAGCAGCACCATGAAAATCACGTTGATAATATTTAATAGTGGCTAAGCATCTTTTCAATGCGATAAAATGGTATGATTCTGTTTGATCAATGTCCATTTCCTTTTCGCATTTATCAGTGAATAAAAGCAGATGATCCATGTTTCCATCGATCATAAACTTTATCACTTTGGAACGCATAAACTGAACAACAAAGAAATGCATGAAATGCTTTTCCATATGTTCAGGCATTTGTTGATGTATCCGATGCAAATAAAAATCTGCTCGTACAATATTTCCAGTACGAATATAATATTCAAAATAAAGTAAATCTGTAATTCCTTTTATGTTTTGATAAAAAGTATCCATAGGATAGGATTCAAAAATTTGAGCCATCTTTTGAAGTATACCTTCAATCTCTAATTCTCGCGCTTTTAATCCATCAACTTTATGAGGAACACTGCATAAATAATAGATGCGAGCAATATTATAGAATACAAACAATCGATGTGAATCATATAACTCACAAATATTCGAAAGTTCGCGTTTCATCACGATCACTTCTTCAAGATCCGACTCAAGTTGACTTAACTGATAAATGCCAATCTTTTTCAACAACTTAAAGAAAATGTTTTCTGCTTTTGAAGTAGCCAAAGAAAATGCTACATGCTTATTAAACTTGTTTTCAAAATAATCGAAATCATCGCTATATAAATGTAATTGAGCTAATGTTTTATAAACTAAGATTAACTCCGAGTTCATATCATACTCAATTAACTGTTTTTCTAATTCACGTAATGCACGAATTGAAAATTCTCTGTTAGATCCAAATAAATGCGCAGGAACTCTTGAAACTTCATCCATCAAACTTTGGATTGGATTAGTAACCTTGCGGCTTAATATTGCTGCAATTTTGGAATTCAATCTTGATTTAAGTGTATAATACGCACTTGGATTTACCTGAAGTAGATCCATCATTTCACTATCTTCAATATCACGAGTTCGTGTAGTCTCCAATACTAAAAAGGGCTTATTCTTTTTCTTGCCCGAAACTTCTTGAATTAATTGCTGATACTCTTCTTCTGAAAGCTTTTTAATGGTTTTATTAAGAATGTCCATGATATAAATTATAGTTTGAGTTTCTGTTTATAGGGAACTATTACGTAGTATTTTGAAGAAAGTTATGTTCAACATTATTAATTTGAATAACCTTTTCAGAATGTTTAATACTTTTTAAACCTTATTACGATTACTACGTATGAAAAGATGCATTTGAAATCTACTTAAAGAGAAAAAAGCAATTCTTATTAGTTAATAATCAAATCGATTAAAAATTATAAAAACTTACAACCCAATATACACAGGAATAGGTCCTTTTAATATGCTTTTTACTTGAAATATCGCAGAATCATCATCATCAACCATTCCATCGATATAATAATCCAGAAAATCTTACAAATGGAAGAATGTAACCTTAAGCCCCCCTTCACACGTATATATGCCCATAAATTGCAATAATCAAATGAATAATCAGAACATGAACACAACCCCAAATACTGAAGATTTCTACAAAACAATTCGTGAAAACCGAATGCTTATGTATTCTAAACCGAAAAGATATTTCAATCGCGACGAACAGCAAGGATCAACTTTTAGATACTTGTTTTTAGTAGAAACAATCGCATTCATTATATTAATAGCAGCTGCGACTAGTTCAATGGCACAAGCTCCTCAGTCAAATAATCCGATGACAATGAGTGCGAGTAATCAGGAAGCTATGAATATTTATAATTACAACACCGTTTATAATACTGGAAAAGTTTTCTTAAGCTGGACTTCTAAAAACGAACCTGAAGATTGTATCTATGTTGTAGAACGTTCTGGAGATGGACGCGACTTCCAATCAGTAGGTGTAAAAGAAGGAATTGGAGCTGAAATCGAATTATACTACAGTTGGATTGATCAAGCACCTCCAGCAGGATTCTCATACTACCGTGTAAAGAAAATTACCAAAGAAGGAACTCAATTATATAGTGCTGTAAACTCAGTTATTAATCAGGCTTCGAACTTTAGCAATTATGCATTAAGTCCTGAGAAATAAATTCAATACTTTGCAACAGTGCCTTTCAAAAACCTAACCACTCTGAAACAGCCAAATGGCGCGTTCAACTAAATTTAAATTATTATTTTTTATAGTATTCTATACAAACTTTCTACGGGCACAAGTGCCCGTAGCTTCGTTTACAATAGATAAGAATATCGGTTGTGCGCCGCTTGTTGTCGGATTCACTAATACATCTAGTGGAGCTGTTTCCTATTCGTGGAATTTTGGAAATTCAAATACCTCAACAATTGCAAACCCAACTTCTGCATTTTTATCGGCTGGCGTTTATAATGTAAAGTTAGTAGTTACTTCAGCAGGAGGGCAACGTGATTCTTCAACAGCAACAATAACAGTTGTGAATAATCCAATTGCTTCATTTTCTTCAAATACATTATCAGGATGCGAAGATGTAAATGTAATTTCATTTACAAATAACTCTAACAACTCAACAACCTACAATTGGGATTTTGGTGATGGCAACACATCAACAGCTACAAATCCAACTCATACTTATTTAACACCCGGAACTTATAGCATAAAACTAATTGCCTCAAATCAATATGGCTGCCAAGATATTCAAATAAAAAATAATTATATTGTTATTTATCCAAAACCAGTAGCAAACTTTTCAGTTAATATGACTTCAAGCTGTAACGTGAGCACAGTTTTTTCCTTTACTTCACAAGGTGTAGGATTATCAACTTACCAATGGAATTTCGGAGACGGAAGTTCTTCTTCACTATCTGCACCAAATCATCAATATGCAAATTCTGGTGCATACACAGTGAAGCTAATAACAACAAATGCAAATGGTTGTAAAGACACTGTTATTAAATATAATTATATAAATATAGGTTCCTCTCTTGTTCCTTCTTTCACCTCAAACGATTCTGTTGGTTGTGCTCCATTGCCCATAAACTTTACCTCCACTGTTACCAATGCCACCTCTTGGAACTGGAATTTTGGCGATGGAAATACTTCTCAATCACAAAACCCAAGTCACACTTATACACTGCCAGGAAATTATTCCATTACACTTTCGGTTACCACACAAAGTGGATGTAACGGATCAGTAACAATACCACAATACATAAAAATTGATTCATTACCAATAGTAGATTTTACAGCAATACAAGATACTGGATGTGCACCATTTTTAGTAGATTTTATCAATAATTCAACGAATGCAACAAGCTATAATTGGAGTTTTGGAAATGGCGGAATGTCAACTTTAACAAATCCGAGTCCTATTTATAATAAAGATGGAAGTTATGATGTTACCCTAACTGCATACTCTCAATATGGATGTACCGCTACAAAAAAGATAACCAATTTTATTACTTCTTTAAGTCCAAATGCTAAGTTTATTGGATCACCGCTAGCAGGATGCCCAGGTACTTTAGTTCAGTTTACTCATTTAGGATCTGCAGTAGGCATTACGAATTGGTTATGGCACTTTGGTGATGGTACAATATCCTCTTTACAAAATCCATCGCATACTTATAATTCAATTGGAAATTTCGTTGTTTGGCTAATAATCACTAATTCGTTTGGATGTAAGGACACCGTTTATAAACCTCATTACATAAACATCACAAGCGGAATTGTTCCTTATACCTTACCAGATACAATACCAGTTTGCCAAGGAGCTCCAGTAGGATTTAGTGATCCTACACTAGGTAGTGATACATGGCTTTGGAATTTCGGTAACGGATCTACATCAGTAATTCAAAATCCAAGCTACACCTATTTTACTCCAGGAATTTATACTGTTACATTAAATACAAGCATGCCCGGTGGATGTTCTCAATCATTCAATCCCTTTGCAATTGTACATGTTATTCCGTATGATCCTAAACCAATTGATATAAATTATACCAATAGTTGCAAGCCCTACACCGTTTCCTTTTCCACGGCCACTCCTGATATTACTAATTACCTTTGGAACTTTGGCGATGGTGACACCTCAACGTTAGCTAATCCAACTCATATTTATCAATCACCAGGAACCTATGGAATAACATTAAATATTACCATTGGAGCAGGTTGCCAAACTGTAATAGACACGGCTTTAACAGTTGGTCATTTAAATCCAATGGCTGTAAACAGTAACAACCTTTGTAAAAATGAACTCTGTCAATTTACATTAAGTAATGCAGCTGCCTTCTCTTCATGGACATGGTTTTTTGGAGATACAAATACTTCGAATTCTACTTCTCCAACACATACTTACTCTACCAAAGGAAGTTATATCCCATCACTAATCACTTTAGATACTGTTGGATGTAAAGACACTTTTTTGTTAGCGGCAATAATCGTTAACGATCCATTGCCTTCGTTTAGTGTAAATCAAACTCCATGCATTAATATTCCAACTCAATTCCAAAATACAAGCACCAACGCTAATTCCTATCTATGGGATTTTGGTGATGGTACGACTACTACAGATGCTAATCCATTACATACCTATACAACCGCTGGAGTATTTACAGTAACATTATCCGCTACCACCGACTCATGTACTCGAACCATAACATTAACAAACCATATTACAGTATTTGATCCAATATGCAATTTTACATATGTAACAAATGGTAAATGCATTCCATTAACTGCAACATTTACTGAGAACAGCCCAACAGCAATTAGTTGGTTTTGGAGTTTTGGCGATGGAACATCTTCATCAGCTCAAAATCCAGTTCACACTTATTCGATTGCACCAACGGACTCAGTGAAACTTACTATTACTGATATACATGGTTGTAATAAAACAAATAGTCAGCAAGCAATAAATTATTACTCTGCTTCTGGTGCAGTTGATAATTCGATAGGTTGTTTTCCGCAAGTATCACAATTTAATGATTTGTCAACTTCAGCAACTTCATGGCTATGGAATTTTGGAGATGGGGATACTTCTACATTTAAAAATCCATCACATACCTATTCATCAGTTGATGTTTATACAATAACCCTAATTGAAACTTTTCCAGGAGGATGCGTAGATACTGTTGTTTATCCAAACATGGTAACTATTGAAAAACCTATTGCGAATTTCTATTCGCCAACAATTGCAGGATGTTCGCCAACACAAATTAATTTTACAAATCAATCAGCTGGAGCTATAAGTTATTTGTGGAATTTTGGTGATGGAGGCACCTCAACCACTACAGATCCTTCCCATATATATTATATTCCTGGAGATTATGATGTGACCATTATTGCAACTTCAGTAAATGGATGTGTTGATACTTCGTTCAAACAAAATTACATTCACATTCCAGGCACTTATTCTCACTTTAACATTTCAGCAATTTCAGGATGCGAATCTCTTTCTGCAACATTTACTGATTCATCTATAAACGCAACAAGTTGGTTATGGAATTTTGGGGATGGTTTTATTGATTCAATTCAAAATCCATTACACGTTTACCAAGATACAGGATCATATATTGTTACTTTAATTACATCTGACTCGTTAGGTTGTTCCTCTTCTTACACTTTCCCGTTGCCAGTAAATATTTATCCAAATCCGATTGCTAATGCAAGTGTTATTGATACTATAGGATGCTCTTCATTTACAACTACATTTTTAAATGGGTCATTAAATGCTGATACCTATCTTTGGGTATTTGGCGACAACGATAGTAGCATATTAATGAACCCAACTCATACCTATTTAGCAGGAGGAATTTATCAGCCGTCTATTATCGCAATTACACAATTTGGTTGTCGAGATACTTTTCAATTACCAGTAAATATAAATGTATATCAAACACCAACTGCATCATTTGTTCCATCAAATAACATTGGTTGTGCACCAAGTATTATACAGTTTACAAATCAATCAACGAATTTAAACAATCCAAATTATACTTGGAACTTTGGCGATGGTTCAAATTCTATTACCAATAATCCTAATCACTTATTTCAAAACGATTCCAATTATACAATTAGTTTACATGTAGCAAATACTTATGGCTGTTTTAGTGATACAAGTATTTCGATATTAATAAATCCTAGTCCAATTGCTAATGCCACTTCAGATGCTATCACTGGCTGTTCGCCAACCCTAATTTCATTTACTAATTTAAGCAATGGGGCGATTTCTTTTGTTTGGAACTTTGGGGATGGAGATACTAGTACCTTGTTTTCGCCAACTCACACTTACCTTTGGGGAGCAACATTCAATCCTTATTTAGTTGCAACGAATTCCTTTGGTTGTACAGATACTTTCTATTTGCCGGCAATAATAATCAATCAAAGTCCTATCGCTGATTTTATTGCTAGCACACAAAAAAGTTGTGTTGGAAATCCAATTCAATTTACAAACCTTACACCCCTTGTAGATAACCCAATATTTAGTTGGAACTTTGGATTTACAACTTCAACAATTCAAAATCCAATAATAACGTTTAATGCGCCAGGAATTTATGATGTAACATTGCAAATTACAAACAGCTTCGGCTGCATCAGCAGTTATACTGAACCAGCATTTATTGAAATATTCGACACTCTTCCCCCTCCTGCTGATTCAATTCTTTCAGTAACGGTTTTAAGTGATACTGAGGTTCAAATAACGTGGGCAAATAGTAATGAAAACGATTTAAAATCCTACAAACTTTATAGATACAATGTTGCAAATTCATCTTTCGAATTAATTTTAAGCGACATTAACCCAGCAGTAGCTAGTATAAAAACAACTACGAGTTTTACCGATGCTAATTTAAATACATTAAAAAATTCTTATACCTATAAACTTCAAACTGTCGACATTTGCGATTATGCATTATCGTTACCACAATTATTAGCACATACAACTATAAATATTACAGCTCAACAAGCTGGGCAAAATGTTAGAGTAAATTGGTCGCCCTATTTAGGTTGTTCCGTAAATAATTATGAAATATGGAGAGCCGAAGTTTCTAATGGAATATTTCAAAAAATCGCAACCATTCCAGGAAACAGAACTACGTATCTTGACACTTCTCTAGTTTGTCCGTTCGATAATTCTTATCGCGTTATAGCGCTTGACCTGTGTGGATCAAGCTATACTTCAAATAGTGATACGTCCGTTGCACGACCAATCAATATTCTAGAAAATCAAAAAGTAGAAATTGTGAGGTCAACTGTAATAAACAATGAAAATGTATTAACCGAATGGCTTCCACCTCTACTGCATCCTGAACGTGTTGTTGAATATTCGATTTTAAGATCAACAGATAAAATAAATTACACTAAAATAGGATCTGTTCCTGTTGGGATTACAACATTTACTGATACTAATGTGAACGTACAAAAACAAGAATATTATTATCAAATTGATGTAGTAAATGATTGTGAACTAAACGGAGAAATTAGTAATAAAAGTTCTTCAATTTTATTACAAGGAAAACAAAACGATTTAAAAACAGATCTTAATTGGACTCCATACAAAGAATGGCAGCCAGGAGTTGAAAATTATACGTTAGAAAGGCAAAAACCAGATGGCACATGGGAAATAATTAAAGTTGTTGATGGGAATATTACAAACCTACAGATTGACGAATAAGTTGTTATGCTAGTGCTCTAAATTTTATACAAATTTTTTACCTATTTGTGAATGTTAACTTATACCTTTGAGACATAAATATTAATTATGTCACGTACATTATTCTTCTTCTATATTCTTGTTACCTATGTTTTACTTCAATTTTCTTGGTGGGCATATCTTTTAATTGATTTAAACAAAGAATTGCTAAGTTATCATTACCAACATTTAAATGATTTAGATACTAATTCAATAATTACAAATCATGAAAAAGTTTTGTATACCTCTGAATTAAAAAAACGATTTTACATGGTCTTTGGTGAAGGTGCTGTATTCCTAAGTTTATTAGTTTTTGGGATTTCAAAAATTCGTGGAGCATTTTTTAGAGAAGTTGAACTTGCTCGTCAACAAAAGAATTTTTTACTTTCCATCACACATGAATTTAAATCTCCATTAGCTGCTGTTAAATTAAATTTGCAAACGCTTCAAAAAAGAATGCTTGAACCAATTCAACGTGAAGAAATTATTCGAAAAGCATTAGTAGAAACTGATCGCATTCATTTATTAGTTGAAAATACATTACTAGCAGCGCGACTTGAAAGTCATAATTATGAGTTGTATTTTGAAGAAATTAACTTCTCTGATTTTGTTCATACAACAGTTTCTGATTATATTGAACGTCAAGATCACGATCATATAATTACTCATGAAATTTGCCCAGGAATCCATTTACAAGGAGACAAATTAGCATTAACGTCACTAATTTATAACTTAATCGAAAATGCTGAAAAATATTCTCCAACAGGCTCAAATATCCATTTAAACCTATTCAAAAAAGGGCATGATGTTTTCCTTTTAATAAAAGATGAGGGAAATGGAATACCCCCTAATGAATATTCTAGAATCTTTGAAAAGTTTTATCGTATTGGTAACGAGGAAACACGACGAACCAAAGGAACTGGCTTAGGGCTATTTATTGTACAACATATTGCTGGTTTGCATAAAGGTAAAATTCATGTATGTCAAAATGTGCCTAAAGGAACAATTTTCGAAATCCGCTTCCCTTTAAATTAACTTTAATAGCTTCAAACAAGCACTTTTCCGTAACTTTGCAATCTTATTTAGCAAAAGTTCCATATTAAATGAATTCTAAAAAAGTTGTTCTTGCAATATTAGATGGCTGGGGGTATGCTCCAGATTCCAACAGTAACGCTATTACTCATGCTCATACCCCATGTATGGATATGCTAATGAAAAATTATCCACATAGTACACTTCTTGCTTGTGGCGAAGATGTAGGGTTACCTGAAGGACAAATGGGGAATTCTGAAGTAGGCCATTTAAATATTGGTGCTGGTAGAATTGTTTGGCAGGAATTAGCAAATATCAATAAAGCAGTAAGAGAAAATACAATTGACAAAGAATCAGTACTTCTAAATGCTTTTAAAATTGCTAAGGAAAGGAATTGCAATTTGCATTTTATTGGTTTGGTTTCTGATGGTGGCGTTCATTCTCATATCAACCATTTGAAAAAATTATGTTCGATGGCTAATGATCATCAACTAAAAAATGTTTTTGTTCATGCTTTTACGGATGGTCGAGATACTGATCCAAAAAGTGGTTTAAAATTTCTTACAGAACTTGAAAATCATTTGGCAATTAGTACTGGAAAAATCGCTACGATTTGTGGTCGATATTATGCAATGGATCGTGATAAAAGGTGGGAACGTGTAAAGATTGCTTACGATGCTTTAACGAATGGCATAGGTAATTTAACAACAAATTGGAAAGCTACAGTTGAAAAATCATATTCAGATAATATTACCGACGAATTTATTAAACCAATAATTGTAGCCGATACGAATGGCAGTGCATTAACCAAAATAAAGGCAAATGATGTAGTTATCTGTTTTAATTTTCGTACTGATCGTTGCAGAGAAATTACAACAGTATTAACCCAAAAAGATATGTTGGATTTTCAAATGCAAACTATTCCTTTACATTTTGTAACTATGACACGTTACGATGATAGCTACAAAAACATAAACGTTGTTTTCGAAAAAGATAACTTATCTAAGACATTGGGTGAAGTGCTCGAAAGAAATAATAAAAAACAAATTCGAATCGCTGAAACTGAAAAATATCCTCACGTAACTTTTTTCTTTTCAGGAGGAAGAGAAGAACCGTTTATTAGCGAACAACGAATCATGGTTCCATCTGCAAAGGTTGCAACGTATGATTTAAAACCAGAAATGAGTGCCGTTGAATTAAAAGATGCATTAGTTCCTGAATTACAAAAAGGTGAAGTAGATTTTGTTTGTTTAAATTTCGCCAATGCCGATATGGTTGGTCACACTGGCGTATTTAATGCGGTAGTAAAAGCTGTGGAAACCGTTGATAGTTGTTTGCAAGAAGTTTTAGATGCTGGCTTAAAAAGTGGTTATAGCTTTATCATTATCGCTGATCATGGTAATGCTGATAAGATGATTAATCCCGATGGCTCTCCTAACACTGCCCATAGCTTAAATCCCGTTCCTTGTATTTTAGTAACCGAAAATAAATTATTAAAAATTAATTCTGGCCGTCTTGCTGATATCGCTCCAACTATTCTTTCATTAATGGGAGTTGATATTCCAATTGAAATGACAGGCACTATTTTAATATCTTAAATTAATTTTAAAATAAAACTAAAGGTTTCATTCATGCGTAAAATATTTTTCATGCTTATTTTTTTAGGAAGTCTTTTAACTTCTAATACGAATGCCCAATCTCGACTTGGTATTTTTATTGGGGGTGGAACAACTTGGTATTACGGAGATATGAATGACCGAATTATTACGAGTCCTAAATTGTTTCGTACTTATTTTAATGGTGGATTATTATATCGATTACATTCACATTGGGATTTAGTTGCTAACGTCACTTTTGGAAAAATTGTTGGTGCTGATTCATTAGCAATTCAAGAGTTTAACAGAAAACGAGATTTGAGTTTTGAATCGAAAATTTTTGAAACTTCTCTATTAGTAAACTACAAATTTCTTGCCAAAAGAAAAAAAGATGGCTTTAGATTAAATCCATATCTAATTGCAGGATTAGGATATCTTAAGTTTAATCCACAAACAGAATTTAATGGTCAAAAAATCGATCTTCAACCACTTGGAACAGAAGGGCAAAACGTTAATGGTAGAGGATATCCAAAACCCTATAAATTATATACTTTAAGTATCCCACTCGGAATTGGTGTTGAAATCCCATTAAGCAAGGTGTTTAGCTTGCGTATTGAATACGCCAACCATTTTACTATTACAGATTATATTGATGATATAAGTACTAAATATGCTGATTCAACTGCTTTAGCAAATAGCACTAATGGCAGCCTTTCAGTACAATTGGCAAATAATATAAATACGGGTTATCCAAGAGAAGGTTTTGGCCGAGGTAATCCGAAACAAAGAGATAGTTTTTCAACTCTCGGAATAAGCCTCCTCTACACTCCCAACTTTAAAAATAATGGAGGAAATTCTTCAGGAGGAAGAAACAAAGGAGTTATTGGAAAAAAGAAAAAGCATAAAAAATCTTGCCCTGCTTTTAATTAACTTTAATTTATTATATCAAATTAAACCTTTTAAACAATATCATGTTTATGTTTGGCTACCTTTGTAGCATTCATTAAATAGTGGATTTAAAATCAGTTTTACAAGGCTATAGAGATCATCCTCATGTGCAGAGTTTGGTCGATCTCCTCAGTAGAAGAACACTTAATCGAGTACATTTAGATGGACTTGTTGGCTCTTCCGATGCTGTGGTATTGGCAGCTCTTTGCCTAGAATTACCTCAACCTGCCGTTTTTATACTTGGTGATCGCGAAGAAGCAGCGTATTTTCAAAATAATCTCGAAAATTTATTAGGACAACAAAAGGCTTTATTATATCCTTCGTCCTATAAAAAATCCTATCAATTAGAAAAACCAGATAATAGCCTTGTTCTTCAACGTGCTGAAGTGCTTACTAGGATCAATAAAAATAATGATCATTTTTTAGTCATTACCTATTCAGAAGCTGTTCACGAAAGAGTCGTTACAAAAAAAACACTTGAACGGAACACTATGGAGGTGAAAATTGGTGAAATATTGGAAGTAGACTTTGTAATGGAGTTTTTACAAGAAAATAGCTTTCAAAGAATTGATTTCGTTTATGAACCAGGACAGTTCGC
>JANPGA010000143.1:0-2747 GCA_031423735.1 Bacteroidota bacterium
GACCCCAAATTGACTTGGGAAGTTAGCGCACTAGCGACGATGCAACTGGCTGACAAAGCGAAAAGAGCAGGGGTTAAACGTTTTATATATGCATCCTCAGGTAGTGTTTATGGAATCAAAGATGAATTACAAGTAACTGAAGATTTAGAATTAACTCCCATCTCAGAATACAATAAAACAAAAATGGTCGCTGAGCGAGTTTTATTGAGCTACGAAAATGATATGACAGTTCAGATAGTGCGTCCTGCTACTGTTTGTGGCTATTCACCACGCATGCGTTTGGATGTTTCTGTTAATTTATTAACTATGCAAGCCATTACAAATAAGAAAATTACAGTCTTTGGTGGCGATCAAGTGCGACCAAATATTCATATTGAAGACATAACAGATTTATACATATTTTTAATTGAGCATCCGGAATTAAAAGGTATCTACAATGCTGGTTTTGAAAATATCTCTATACTAGATATTGCAAAATTAGTGACTAAATTTATTGATGCAGAAATAATTTTAACTCCATCTAATGATCCTCGATCCTATCGAATCAATTCTAATAAATTACTAGCCACTGGATTTAAACCTCAAAAAACAGTTTTAAATGCTATAGAAGAAATAATTGAAAAATATAATCAAGGAAAATTAAAAAATGAAGATAAATTTCATAATTTAATTTGGATGCAAAAAAATATATTAAATAAAATGACGCACTAACATATGAATAACGTGCACAATCTTGAAGATCATTTTGAGCAATATTCGGCTAAATTGCAACGGGTACTTGCCAGTACGAAATGGGATAAGGTATCACAGCTTGCACGAGATCTTTTATCATGTTGGAAAAGAAAATCTCATGTATATATATGCGGTAATGGTGGTAGCGCTGGAAACGCTAATCATCTAGCCAATGATTTTATTTATGGGATTGCAAAAATGACAGGTGCCGGATTGCGGATATCGAGTTTATCCACAAATACCTCAGTTATTACCTGCTTAGCAAATGATATTGGCTATGAAAAAATTTACTCAGAGCAGCTTGCAGTACTTGGTCAAAAAAACGATCTGCTTATTACATTAAGTGGAAGTGGAAACTCCCCCAACATCATAAATGTTCTCCAACAAGCAAAAGAGATGGAGATAAAATCATACGCGATACTAGGATATGATGGCGGCGCTTGTAAAGAAATTGCAGATGTAGCTATACATTTCCCTGTGAATGATATGCAAATGGCAGAAGATCTGCAATTAATATCAGGTCATATGATGATGCAATGGCTTTACAACAATAAAGATCAAACTCAATAAAATCCTCATTAATAACTAATCACATTTCCATTGTTAATTATTAAAATGCTAAATAAAAAAAATATAATTTTAATGGGAATGCAAGTATCCGATCGAATAATATTGATGGGGAAATTGTGGAGAAATTTAAATCACACTGTAATTTTATTATATTGTAATGAGAGTATTGTTTTTACAGATTTGAAAAGCGAATCATTTGACGTCATCATAAAAGCACAAAATGCTGATGAATTATTAACCATAGCTATGAAAATAAATAATTCAATTTATCATTATTTCAACTATGGCCCCGATCAACTTGGATATTATCTTTACTCGAATAAATTCACTTATATATATGATTATAAGGATTTATTTTCAAACATAGTACATCAAACCATTGATGATAACTCATTGGCAATTGAAAAAGAAATTGTAAAAAACTCTGTCGCCATTACTCGTAGAGATGAGCAAATATTTTATTATTTAAAAATGAATAGTATTAACTATAATTTAGAAAAAATAATATATTCCCCTGGATATTTCAACAAAGAGATTGAGTATGAAAATAAGGTCGTATCGAATCTATCAAATTATAATATAGATAAACCTATTAAAATAATTATGAGCGGCGGCTACTTATCAGAAAGCAATCCTGAATCTATATTATATGAAGGCATATCACATTTAGTTAAACAATTTGCAGGTAATGGATTGGAAATTGATTTGATTGGCAATTTTTCATCCTCTTTGTCACATGAAGCCGGCAATTTCCCCTTACTCACTGAGCTTGTTAATAGGAAGTGGGTAAATATTTTGCCCATGACTAATTCAGAGGATTTTGATAATATTCTATTAAATTATGATTTTGCAATGCATATGTTTAATTTTGACGTAATTGAATCAGATTACACGATTCAATTTAAAAATTCAAATTTATTAGATTATGGCGGAAGCGCTAGAATTTATTCATTTATAAAAGCTAATCTTCCAATCATCCTTGGAAAATCGTTACCTCACATTAAAAATGTGCTAAAAAATTCAGGGTTCACGATTGAATATCGTGATGAATACAAAGATTCCATGGAGAATATTCTAAATAATTATAGAGTAGCAAATTATAAAAAAGAAATATATCCATATCGAGATAGGTTCAATGATAGAGTTGCTACGATTAATTTTAAAGAAAACATAAAACAAATTGGAAAAGAAATATATGCGTGAAATTGAAAAAAAAATCCGTGCATTTGAAATGCGATTGCAAGCTAATATGAAGGAAGTTTTTTGTCCAGTTCACTTGTCACTAGGGCATGAATCGGTAGCAGCAGACTTACATGAAGTTATGCAGTCTGGTGATTGGTTATTTTCGACACACAGAAATCATCATCATTATTTGGCAAAAGGTGGTTCGGAAGAAAAACTTTGGGATGAAATAATGGGATTGAAATCTGGCATTAATGGTGGAT
>JANPGA010000144.1:0-4266 GCA_031423735.1 Bacteroidota bacterium
TAAGAATTAAGAATTAAGAATTAAGAATTAAGAATTAAGAATTAAGAATTAAGAATTAAGAATTAAGAATTAAGAATTAAGAATTAAGAATTAAGAATTAAGAATTAAGAATTAAGAATTAAGAATTAAGAAAAAAAAATAATTTATTGATGACTAATTGCCTATCTTTTTTTCTATGTTGAAAAAAATTCTTCGGATTGGTGGATTGTGTGTTTTATGGTTTGTGGGGATTAGTTTTGTTTCTACGCTGTTGTTTCGATTTGTACCTATTCCTTTTACACCTTTAATGTTACAAAGGTTAATTGAACAGAAGTCGGATGGTAAAGATTTTAAAATGGTAAAAACTTGGGAGACTTTGGAACACATTTCTCCGAATCTTCCATTAGCCGTTGTTACTGCTGAAGATCAAAAGTTTGAAGATCATTTTGGATTTGATATTGCAGCTATTGAAAAAGCAACTAAGTATAATGAGAAACATAAAGGGAAAAAAGTTAAAGGAGCTTCCACTATTTCTCAGCAAACCGCCAAAAATGTTTTTTTATGGCCGTCACGTAGTTGGATCCGCAAAGGATTTGAAGTTTATTTTACATTCGTTATTGAAATTTGTTGGAGTAAAGAGCGTATCATGGAAGTATATTTGAATGTGATTGAAATGGGTCCGGGAATTTATGGTGCGGAGGCTGCTGCTCATTATTATTTCAATAAATCAGCAAATGATTTAACCAAAGCGGAGTCGGCTTCCATTGCAGCAATTTTACCAAACCCTATTAAATGGTCGGCATCGAAACCTACCCCTTATATTTCAAGAAAAAAGGCTTGGATACTTCGACATATGAGCGATATTGATTTAAAAGATTTTTAGAATTTATAATCCAATATTAAACCCTGCTCTGATAATTGGATTTTGTGTGTAAGAATATCGATCTTGAATCACATCAAAAAGTATCATTAAATTAAAAGTTGATCGTCCTGCAATAGGTTCGGCGTAACCGCCTCCGATTAATAAGCTGGTGATATTGGCTCTTTTCAGCTTATAAGAAATATCATCAATTACATCAGAATTTATAAGAGAAAATTCGGCGTAAGCCATAGCACTGGTAATTACTTGATATTGGCTAAAAACTCGACCTCCATACGAACTAGAGGTATAAGATACTGATCCATAAAAGTTACGTTTATCATTTAGGTAACTGTAAGAAGGCCCTCCTCCCATTGCAAATTTATCAGTAAGTTTATAACCAATAATTGGAGCAACATAAATATAGGTAACATCGCCAAATTGCAATCCCAAATCACCACCGGTAAAAAGTCGATCCTTAACAGGCTGCTTTTGTTCTCGTTGAGGATCAGAAGGTCGGTGAACGATAGTATCTTGGGCTTGGGTTAATAATGCTGACAAACACATTAACATAAATAAAATAGTAGCTTTTTTCATAGATTTATGGTACATTCAAAGATAAAGAATTCCTTTGCATAATAAATGAACGCACAATCAAAATGGTTTGTTGTAACTGGCGCCTCTAATGGTATAGGTTATGAAACGGCCCTACAACTAAGTAAGGAACCTGGAGTACAAGTACTTGCCATAGCTCGATCGAAAGAAAAACTGGAGAATCTGCAAAAAGTTGCCGGTAGTACATTACACACACTGGTTTTTGATTTGGAAAAAGATGATCCGGCAAACTTATTAAAATGGTTTACAAATCAAGGTATTGACACCTTACATGGAATCATTCATAACGCAGGATATTTAGTTAATAAAGACTTCACCTCCATCCGTAAAGAAGATTTAGAAAAAAGTTATCAAGTGAATGTATTTGCACCTTTTTTAATTACACAAGGTCTTTTTTCGTTGCTAAAAAAATCGGGATCGGCGCATGTTGTACATATAAGTAGTATTGGAGGAGTACAAGGAAGTTCGAAATTTGCTGGGTTAAGTGCGTATAGTACAAGCAAAGGAGCACTTAGTATTTTAACAGAATGTTTAGCTCAGGAATTTATTAATGATTCGGTAAAAGTAAATTGCTTGGCACTTGGAGCAGTTCAAACAGAGATGTTATCCAATGCATTTCCTGGCTATGAAGCACCTTTAAAGCCGCATGAGATGGGAGAATTTATTTCTTGGTTTGCATTAAATGGGAATCGTTTCTTCAATGGAAAAATTCTTCCTGTAGCTTTATCAACACCTTAATTTGATGATAGACTTGATATCAAGAATATTTAGATTAATCTTCTCCATTTATATTGCGATTGTTTTTTTAATTTCATTTCCAGTTGTAATTCCGATCTATTTTTTAGTTTTCAATTTTGCATCCAAAGAAAAAGCTCCTCATATTGCTCATGCTATTTCACGAGGATGGGCTCGGTATTTAATGTTTTTCTTTTGTGTGAATTTAAAGATAGAAAACAAAAATTTTATTGATAAAAACAAAACATACATATTTGTTTCGAATCATCAATCAATGTTAGATATTCCAATTTATGCTTTAGCATGTACGAATACTTTTCGTTTTTTATCCAAAGCCGAATTAGGAAAAGTACCCATGTTAGGATATGTAATTCGTAAACTTTACATCACTGTAAACAGAAAAGATAAAAATGATAGAAGCAAGAGCTTAGAAAAAATGTTAGCTTCTTTAAGAGAAAATATTTCAGTGTTTTTAGCTCCTGAGGGAACAAGGAATACATCAACTGATAAGTTATTACCTTTTAAAGAAGGAGCCTTCCGCTTGGCGATTTCTGCTCAATTACCAATTGCAGTTTTAACTATTCAAAACTCTAAAGATTTATTATCTCCAGAGCGACCTTTTGAGATGCGTCCTGGCAAAATCATTTGCCGATGGAGTCCGCCTATCAATACCATTGGCATGACAGAAAAAGATCTTTCGCAACTTATTGAACAAGTGCGTAACGCAATGTTAAAAGATCTTCATTAATTTTTTAAAGCTATTTTTTAGCCATCATTTAGGTAGTTTACCATCTATAATTTCGTACATTGTTAGTCCTTCTATTTCAGTAATAGATAATCTATTATTTAGAAAACAGATGGTAGTTTCGATTATGTCGGGATCAATTATTTTCTTTGGATCGTATTTTAGCAGGATACAGTTTTCGTTTTTTACATATCCGTTAAAATGTAGATCAGCAAAGCACGCCAGTTGGCGATTAATCCTGATAACACCTTGCTCATCCAAGGTAGGCACTTTAAGTATGAGTTCTTTCCAGTTTGATTGGTCTTGTGCAGATGTTTTTAATGCAACGTAGAACCCTAGAAGAAAGACCGTTTTACTTATGACCACGATGCAATGTAGCGACCAAAAAAAAAGCAAAATGATCATTTTACAAAAATTCTTGCATTTTATAAATCAACCCAGCAAATTACTAAATAGGGAGAAGAAAAATAAAATAGATTTTCAAGAAATTTTCAAAATCCCAAAAAAAGAAAAAGTCTTTTTATCCTTCACATAAATATAAAAGGAGAATTTTAGAAAGCAATTAGAAAGCGCCAATCAGTATTTATAAAATAATCTTAGAATTGGAATGCGGAATAATTCCAAAGATTTTTTGGAGGATACTTCGCATCCCACCCTAACCAAATTTACAAAAAAAATTGGCATAGCTGGGAGTAAACGAATAAAAGCGGTTGTAATTTACTAATCAAATTTAAAAATTCTGAAAATATTTCAAAGACTACTTATCCATACCTGTAACTAATTTCGTAAAAAAATTGAACAGCTCGGGAGAAAGCGAATTCAGGTGCTTGTAATTAATTAGCGTCTAAAATCCCTTTAAAATACCATCTTCTAAGGAATACCAATTCGCCAACAGATAATCCTATCGGTATAATTCCTAATTCTTAATTTTTAATTCTTAATTCTTTTCAGTATCCCTCCCTAATCAAATTTACAAAATATTTTTGACCTTATCGGGAGCAAACGAATAAAAGTGATTGTAATTTACTATCAAATTTAAAAATTCTGAAATTATTTCAAAAACTACTTATCATTACCTGTAACTAATTTCGTAAAAAAATTGAACAGCTCGGGAGAAAGCGAATACAGGTACTTGCAATTTGCTAGAGTCTAAAATCCTTTTAAAATACCGTCTTCTAAGGAATTTCAATTCGCCAACGGATGATCCTATCGGTATAATTCCTAATTCTTAATTTTAAATTCTTAATTCTTTTCAGTATCCCTCCCTAACCAAAATTACAAAAAAATATTGACCTTATCGGGAGCAAACGAATAAAAGTGGTTGTAATTTACT
>JANPGA010000145.1:0-1613 GCA_031423735.1 Bacteroidota bacterium
ATCCATAAGTTAATAGTCCCACCGGAATTCCTATAGATACAGGTGACACTGAATTTGTTATTACTTTAAAAGATTCATCTAACGATTCGTTTCTATTTAGATTAATTTTTCTTAGTGTATTAATATCCCAATTTTGTGAATAGGATTCAATATTTGAAAACAATAAAACAATTAGCAATAGAATTCTTTTCATTAATTTTTAGTTCTTGTTACTAAATAATTTTAAAGATTTTTCATTAAATTATGAACGCTGAAAGATAGCATTAGGTGTTAAGATAAAAAAATATAAATAAAAACACTTCATCGGATACTAATCCAAATCTAGAATTCATTTTTGGTTTGCAGTTATTTAACTTTTAGTTTTGAATTAAATAATCTTTTGAATTTTAATAGAGAAGTTCTATAAGTAAATGCAGTACGACTAGGCTGTTGTCTTACGAATCCAATATCCTCATAAAGTTTTTGAGCTGTAATATTATTTATAGCTGTAGAAAGTTCTAAAAATGATGCTCCATCTTTTTTTGCAAACTCTATAGCTGCATTGATGAGTCCTTTACCAATTCCTTGTTTGCGGTAATTCCTTTCTACATACAAATCATTTAAAATCCAGTTCTTGGAAAGTTGAACAGATGAAAAGGTTGTATATAGTTGAGTAAAACCTACAGGTATGCGCGTATTTCCATCTTGCCTAAAAGCGACAAAAATTATAGATTCATTGTTTATAAGCCTTTTGGAGATAAAATCTTTAGCTAAATCATAGTTAGACTCTTGCTCATAAAACACACGGTATTTGTCAAATAAATCAATAACAAATTCCGATTCATCATTTGTAATCCTCCTAATTTCCATTCTTAAATTTGCTTAACGTGAAATTTCCTTGGTTTATCCCAATAATTTTTATCGGAATTATTTTGTAGACTCATTAAAATACAACCATGTAATAAATATTAAACTGTACTTATCCATTCCATTTCATCCAATTAAATCCACCATAATTGATTTCTTTTGTAGAAAGGCAACCTGCCGTACAAATTTATATTGTTGTTTATCAATACATTACTATTTAATTTAATACATAATTTGCATATACATAAGATTCTAATGTATTATTGCGTTATCAATTCAAATATTAGCATGATTTACTCCACCGAACTTATAAAAGGCACTTTAAAGACTATCATCCTTAAACTCCTTAAAGATAATAAAAGAATGTATGGTTATGAAATTACTCAAAAGGTAAAAGATTTAACTAATGATAAAATTCAATTAACAGAAGGAGCTTTATATCCAACTCTCCACGCATTGGAAGCAGATGGAATTTTAACAACAGAAACTGAATACATTGGTAAAAGAGTTAGGAAATATTATTCATTAAGTCTGAAGGGTAAAACGATGACACAAGAAAAGTTAACAGAGTTTTCTGATTTTATAAATACCATGAAATTTCTTTTGGACATTCAACCAGACATTGCATAAATGTATAGTATAAGTGAACAGCAAATAGAATTTATCCTCAACGACATTAGACGTAATGGTGTTGAGATGGAGGATCTGCAGCTAAGCCTCCTTGATCATCTATGTTGCATTATTGAACAGAACCTTGAAGAAAATGG
>JANPGA010000146.1:0-15041 GCA_031423735.1 Bacteroidota bacterium
ATTCTGCATTCTGAATTGTGAATTGTAATTCCCTAATTCACCTATCTCTATTTCTTCTCAATCAAAACCACTGCATACGCACAAACACCATCTTCTCTACCAACATAACCGAGCTTTTCGTTGGTGGTTGCTTTGATAGAAATATCATCGATAGTGATTCCTAAAATTGGAGCTAGAACAGCTTTCATTTCATCAATAAATGGATTTATTTTCGGGCGTTCTAAAACTAGTGACGCGTCCATATTGCCTACTGAAAAACCTTTTTGTTTTATTAAATCAATAACACGAGCAAGTAAAATTTTGCTATCGATGCCTTTGAATTCGTTTGATGTATCTGGGAAATAAAAACCAATATCTTTTAATCCTGCTGCTCCTAAAAGCGCATCACACATCGCATGTATTAGCACATCAGCATCCGAATGACCAACAGCGCCTTTTATATGTGGTATCGCAATACCGCCTAAGGTTAGTGTATATCCTTCCTTTAAGGGATGAACATCAAACCCAAAGCCCACCCTTATATTCATGCTAATTAAAAGTCAATAAAATTATTCTGCGTTATCGTCAGTACTTTTCTTCGCTGTTAAATTATCAAAATCGAAGGTCAAACTAAAGTGAAGTGTGTTTTCAAGTGGATTTCTTTGGTCGGTAGGAATTAAATAAGCTAAATCCAATCCGAATACATTATAACGTAATCCAACTCCTAAGGTGAAATACTTACGGTTTCCTTTTACTTTGTTTTCATGAAAATAACCTCCACGAAAAGCAAATTGTTTGTCGTACCAATACTCCATTCCAAATCCAATATTCACTTCTTTAACTTCTTCACTAAATCCACCTGGAGCATCACTAAAAGATTGGAATATTCCTGCTGGCACACTTACGTTAGGATCTTTACCGTAAGAAATAATTTGCTTACTATCATTACCCAAACTATCAGAATAAATAGGAGGAGTAGGTACCAAAAGCTTATTGAAATCAATGTTAAAACCAATTTCATTGAATTCGTTTAATTTAAGTTTTAACCCAGAACCTAAACGTAAGTTTGCTGGAATAAAATTTTTGGTTCCTGTATTTGTATACGAAATTTTAGAACCAAGATTACTAATGTTTGCACCACTAGTAAATACCGCATCTTTAGATCCAACTTTAACATCTTTTTGGTAGAATACACTAATGTCTGCAGCTACTGAATTTCCTGCTTTTGAATCAGATCCTTCTACCGAAGTTCCACCTGTTAGATTGGAATGAATCCACCTTAATGCAATTCCGCCTGATAATTCAGGACCTAGTTTTCTTGAATAAGCAAAATCTAATGAGAATTCACTTGGCTTAAAATCACGTATGGTAATTCCTTGATTATCCGTAAAGGTAATGTTACCTAATGAGAAATAACGAAAGGCTCCAGCAACTGTTTGATCTTTTTTAATTTTGCTATATCCTGATACATAACCAATAAACATATCATTTACCAATGCTTTTAGCCAAGGAGTATAAGAAACAGAAAAACCTGATTTCTTTTCTATAAAAGCATATTTTGCAGCATTCCAATGTAAAGAATTTGCATCTGGAGCAGACGCAACACCTTGATCTCCCATTCCACCTGCTCTTGCATCTGGTGAAATTAAAAGAAAAGGAACTGCTGTAGTAATAGTGTTTATCTGTCCTAATAAATTTGAATTATCAGACGATTGTGCAGTTGCAGCGCGGCTTCCAAGAATTAGAAATGCCAGTAATACAAGTAATTGTTGCGTTAATCTATTCATTTTTTGTAATTATTACTATTTGGAAGTAACATCTAAATTTCCAAACAGAAGGTCGCAAATATAACGATAAATGATGTTTAAAGGTTACGTATTTTAGTGTTATCGAAGTATTACTAATCGTTCCATTTTTTGTGCTGCATCGCCGTCAGCAGTTCGAACTTTTAGTTTGTAAATATAAACTCCACGCGCTAATTGATCTCCATAATCATCTTTCCCATCCCATTCAAGTGAAGTATTTCTAAATCCTTGATTAACTAAATAAGAATCAATAGTTTTAACAAGTTTGCCGCTAACTGTATATACTTGAACTTGAACTGCCATCCCTGAACATGCGGCATTATGTTCAAAATAAAAGTTCGTATGTGTGGTAAAAGGATTTGGATAGTTTAATACATGTTCTAAAGCCAATTTTGATGACGAACTTACAATGAATTCGGTATTGCGTTCACTAGAGTTATTATTTATATCCCAAGCTTTAAATTTTAGGGTATGAAGACCTTCACTCAATGTTGACAATTTATAAATAACCACCCCTTTTTGATAACTATCTAGGGTAGATTCATAATAATCATTGAGTACGAATAGTTTTTGTGGCTCATTATCAAGTTGAGCAGTAATATCATGACCAATCCCATTTCCAACAGTATTTATTCCACTTGAATCAAATAATACAGCATAGATACTTGGATCTGAGCTAGTTATTCCGCCAAAAACAAATTTTTCATCATTCATGTATAATCTTACATCAGGGCCAATAGCATCGCTGATAGTACTATCAGCAGCACCACCAATTATGAAATTTTCAAAATAACCATTTGCATCGTCAACATCATTATTCGCATATAAGCTTAAACGACCGCTACCATATTTATAAGAAATATCACGAGGAACAATAAATGAACTAGTAAACTCACCATTCACCACACTAGCTTTTCCACGATACAAAACATTTTTTCTAAGAGGAAAGCTGTCAAGTACACTTTTGTCTTTACCTGTATTATCGTTTACAAGTGTTTTAATGGTGTTCGACTTATCATAAATAGTTGAATAAACAACTCCATTAAATCCAGATAATAGTATTCCGTTAGTATCAGTTACCTTTCCTTTAATAGTAATTTTGCTTAATGCAGATAATGTATCAGCAGTAAGTGATGTTCCAGTTTTTTCAATTGCTACAGTTTGTACTTTATATTTAGGATAAGCTAACTGTAATGCTGGATCACCTAATAAAGTAACAATTCTATTATATGGTTGATCTCTTTTTGATAATCGATGAATATCCCCAATTCTTGGCATTTCACCATTTATTGGAGTAAACATATAATCCATCATTTTTAAATTGATAGCTTTATTTTCATTGGCAAATGCTAAACGAACGGTGGTCAGTAATGCACATCCACCTCCATGACTATTTAATAATATTAATTCCCCAGCAGAAGTTCTTAAAGGATCATCAAAGCGACTAAATTCACAAGTTGCAGTAATAAAAAGTGGAAGCTTGTTTGTGTTTTGCCAACTGTTTATCATAGGTACATCTAAAATTGCTTCGGCAGCCCAACCAATTTCTCCACCATGTCCAGTATAATTTATTAATAACGCACCTTTATCAACACGTTTGTTAATCGCATCGTTTACTTCTGGATAACGTTGTCCGCCTGGAGTGCTTACTTGTTGATAGGAGTCAAGTACAATTTGATCGATGTTGTAAACAGGGTGAGCTGCTTTAACATTATTTAAAATAGCCTCACTTTGATCAAAATGTAAATTGAAATCTTGATCATCAGCAATGAAACATAATACATTGCGCCAATCTCCCAAGCGTCCTGTACTTGCACCGGCACAACTAGTCGGTTCAGATGCAGTTCCTGGAGTTGAATAACTGATTATTTTATTTACAAGAGTAGTTGCTTCATCTGTGTTTTTTGCAGGAAGTCGTCCTACACCAATATCCATTAATTCGCCTCCACTTAATGTCCCTTCGTTATCATCCATCATTCCATAAAAATCGTCAGAGGTATATGATGAAATTACTGCCAATGAGTTTTCAGATTGAAAGGTTGGAATAAAATCAGTATTACCATTAATCCTGTTTTTTAAGTCATAGGATCCATCACCAAAAAGCAATAAATAGCGAGGTAAACTTGATAGCGTGGCACGATCATAAATCATTTTAGTAAAGTCGCGTATGGCAGCAACATCACGTGAACCATTCGAAAATTCATTAAATACATTTGGTAAGGAAGCAACTTCAACTTTTAAATTATCATGAGTACGGTGAAAATCTGCTAGCTTATTCGCTTCTTCCATAAATTCAATTGAAGAAACAATGATCATATCAATCGGAGTAAAACCTAATGCATGTAAATTTTGATTTTCGATTTTTCCAAAATTTATCGCCGATTTAAAACTGTTTTGATCAAATAGTATATAATCGGATTGTGCGCCGGGAGAAAGATTTTGAACAAATTCAATGGTGTTTCCATTTAACTGATAATCTTGTTTTAAAACATTAGAAGATGAGGTTACATTCCATAATGTTAATCCTGATTTTGCATTACTTATTATATAACGACTTTGACTAGGTGAATTTAAAGTATCACGATCTCGAAATAATAAATTTCCACCCGATAATTTCAAACTTCGTGTAACATTTAAGGATACGTAATCTAACCAACCTGCTGAAGAAGAATTATAAGGCTGGAAAATATAATTAAGGTTTATAATGGAAGAATTCGCAATAAATTTTGTTTGTAATAAACTCGCAACACCAAAAGCATCTGTATAGTTGGATGAAACATTTTGAATGTTATGTGTAAGTATAGTATTGTCATTATAATTAATTAAAAATTTATTGTAAACGGTTCCAGCACCATCATACGTAACCCTTCCTACAACATTTGATTTTATAGACGCTAATCCAGGAACTAAATCAGGAAATTCAAATGAAAAATTTTGACTTAATGAAACATCAAATACTTCTCCATACCAATTTCTTCCAGATTTTATAAAATTAGTTTTGTCAATTTCATGGTAAGAGTAGTCAGTGAAACTTGTAACATCTCTGTTGCCAGATCCTGAAAGGTTTGAAATGGTACTGATTCGCTTTGCTGGTCCCGAACCACCATCAATAGTTACAAAGTAATAAGTGGTGTCAGTAAATTGATTTTGAATATGGTTGTATCTTTTTTCAATTGTAGAATATGCCCAACGATTAGGACCTTGACCATAAAAAAGGAAATAATCACCTTCGTTGAAAAGTCCATTATTGTCTAGATCTACTAATTGAATAGCATTTTCAAGCAAATCATCAGGCCTTGTAATACTATTAAGTACGGGAACCATTCCTCCTCCATTTCCAAAAACTCTAATAGATGATCCACTTATATTGTTAGACGAAATTCCTAAACTTCTCAAAAAATCAAAGCTAATCTTGTAAACGCCGTCTTCTAATACCCCTATTTTATACCAATCACCATTCGCTAATACAGAAGAATTCGCATATACTCGTGGCGCTGATTTTTGGGAATTGGTTGAAGAAATGTTGTAAGATGTATTAAGTTGAAAGCTTATTAGTTTTTCAATTTTGTTGGATTTTGCATTTTTACGAAAGGGGAAAATTGAAATCATTGAACCTGCCTTTTTTCGTTCTATTGCATTTTCAGAAATTACAAGTGGTTCGGATGAAATGTTATTAAAGTCAGCTTTAAGTTCTTCTGGAGTTAAATCTTGGTATTGTGGATTTAAAATTTCAGCCTTAATATCACTCGATCCTTCTATTCTTTTAGCAAACCAAGGTAATAAACCAGTCTCAGTTTTATATTGAGCACCTTCAAAAGCCATTCTAGCACCTTCTTCTGGCGAACCTGTTATGACCTCCCATTTTATCTGAACAGGGTCGTTTTGTGCACTGGCATTTGATGCAAATAACAGACATAAAGTACACAATACTAGTGTTTTAAAACAAAAATATTTATGTGGAAGAATGGTAAAATTTAATGGGTAATTCATTCCTTGGTAAGGTTTAGGTATTATTTAATGCATTAAAGAAACAAATTTTTTTAAATTTGTGCTAATAAGTTTAATTGATTTCACATCTTTGATGTTCCATCCAAACAGCGAATGAACGCTTTTGGTTTGTAAATATTGCAAGATTTGTGTCAATTCGGATCATATAAGTGTAACAAATTTATGAGTCTCCGTATAACTCGATTATATTAAAAGTATCTGTTATGCTCAAGCGACTGTTTCTGTGTTTATTTATCGGTTTAAGTTTGGTGGGTGAGGCTCAAGATCCTCAGTTTACGCAGTTTTATGCGAATCCACTATACCTTAACCCTGCGTTTGCTGGTTCTGCTCGATGTCCTCGAGTTGGAATTAATTATCGTAATCAGTGGCCTGCATTAAAAGAAACATATATTACCACAAGTGCCTCTTACGATCAGCATTTTGATGGAATAAATGGTGGGCTTGGATTGCTAGTACTAAATGATAAGGCAGGCGAAGGTACAATTGCAACTACTAATATCAGTGCAATGTATGCCTACCAACTTAATATCAATCGAAAATTCTCAATGCGCTTTGGTTTGCAAGGAACCTATGTTCAGAAAAAATTAGATTTCGATAAGTTAACTTTTGGTGATATGATTGATCCTCGTTACGGATTCGTTTATGAAACTCAAGAAACAAGACCTAAAGAATCAAGAAGTTATACCGATTTCTCTGCAGGTGTTCTAGCCTATTCTAGCAAAGTTTATGGTGGGCTAGCGGTTCATCATTTAACTCAACCCGATGAAGCTTTTATCGTTAAAGGAACAAGTAAATTGCCAATGAAACTTACAGCTCATATAGGAGCATTAATTCCAGTTGGTGAAAGTGCAGGTGGATATCGTGGTCGTATTGATAAAGATGAAGGTACTTTTATCTCTCCAAATTTATTGTATCAGCAACAAGCATCTTTCAATCAATTGAATTTTGGTATGTATGTACTTCATTCACCAATAGTTGGAGGTTTGTGGTACCGTGGAAATTTCGGCAAAGGAAATTTTATCTCCAGTGATTCATTTATAGCATTAGTTGGGATTCAAAAAGGAATCTTTAAGTTTGGTTATAGTTATGATGTAACAGTTTCTAAATTAAGTAATTCAACAGGAGGCTCTCACGAGTTAAGTTTAGGTCTTCAGTTCGAATGTCATCCTAAAAAGAAAAGATTTAGGGCAATATCTTGTCCTAGTTTTTAGTTATTTGTGCATATTTGTTGTCCCTAAAAAATCTAAAACACATGAATCTTAAAAATCATTTGCTTCCCATTCTTAGTTTAGGAATGATGATTTTTACATCTTGTTCCCCAAAGGAAAAATCCTCCTCAACAGGTTGGAACGTAAATGATGAAAAAAACGGCGGCTTCGAAGTAGTTGATTACAGCGAACAAGAAACCGGGCCAGGATTGGTTCTTATAGAAGGCGGTACATTTACAATGGGTCGCACCGAAGAAGAAGTGGTTCATGATTGGGATAACATGCCTCGCCGCGCTACCGTTTCTTCTTATTATTTAGATGAAACAGAAGTAGCAAATATTCATTGGCTTGAATATATCTATTGGCTAAATCGTGTTTTTGGAACAGATTATCCTGAAGTTTATCGTAAAGCACTTCCTGATACACTTGTTTGGCGTGATCGTTTAGCATTCAATGAACCGTATATCGAACATTATTTGCGTCATCCAGCTTATAAAGATTACCCTGTAGTAGGCGTAAATTGGTTACAAGCAAGTGATTTTTGCGCTTGGAGAACTGATCGTGTAAATGAACAAATTCTTATTCGTGAAGGTATCTTACGTGTGAATCCAGCTCAAGTAAATGAAGATAACTTTAATACCGATGCTTATTTAGCGGGTCAATATGAAGGTCTTGTAAAAAGCCCCCTTAATGACCTTAACCCAAATAACGATACGCGTAAAGTTCGCATGGAAGATGGTATTTTATTACCTCGTTACCGACTACCAACTGAAGCTGAATGGGAATTCGCAGCGATTGGTTTAGTAGGTAATACAGTTTATGAAAATGTTAATGAGCGTAAATTATACCCTTGGAATGGACATAGTGTTCGTAATCCCGAAGATAAATGGCAAGGTGAAATGTTAGCCAATTTTAAAAGAGGTCGTGGTGATAATATGGGAGTTGCAGGTCGCTTAAATGATAATGCTGATATTACTGCACCAGTTTATTCTTATGTACCTAACGATTATGGTCTTTATAACATGGCTGGTAACGTTGCAGAATGGGTGATGGATGTTTATCGTCCTTTATCACATGAAGATAATTCAGATTTTAGATCTTTCCGAGGTAACGTATATAAAACACAAGTTACCGATGACGAAGGTGCAATCACTGAAAAGGATAGTTTAGGTCGTGTTCAATTACGTGATGTTACAGAAGCTGAAGCCTCTACACGACGTAATTATCAAAAAGCTGATAACATCAATTATCAAGATGGTGATGAGCCAGATTATTCTCTTTATAATTCAGGAACATCTACTTTAATTGATGATAAAGCAAGAGTTGTAAAAGGTGGTTCATGGAAAGATCGCGCATATTATATGACTCCAGGTGCTCGTCGTTTTCTTGACGAAAATCAAAGTACTGATTGGTTAGGATTCCGTTGCGCAATGGCAAGAGTAGGAAGTCCAGTTGGTTTAGGTGGAAAGAAAAGATAGTATTCAATAATATAACAAGAACGGCTACCTAATTAGGTAGCCGTTCTTGTTTAAAACCCTTTCTCAAATTCTGTTTCTTAGCTAACATTTATGTTAATTTTGTAGCAACAGTTACTGAAAATGATTCTTTATACTTTAAAAATACAGGGTAAAGCCAAAATTCCTGATTACGTACAATTAAGAGACGAACAGTTTACTTTATTAGCATATTTTCGCCTCGACCGACCAGAAAAAGCATTAGTAAAGGCTGGTTTAACTGAACAAGAAGGAAAAATAATGGAATTTATTGCTGGAATCCCTTTCGGGAAAGTTCAAAAATTGGAAATTTAAAATTAAAGCGCTACCCCCCTAATCTTTAAAATAATAAGTTTAATTGTTATTGAATAAAAAGTATGAGTGATAAAATAATTAATCTCGAACGTGTAAGTATTTTCCATCATAAAAACATGGTTTTAAATGATATTAATATGCAAGTGTTGAGAGGTGAATTTGTGTATCTTATTGGTAAAACGGGGAGTGGAAAAAGTAGCATTATGAGATTGCTTTATGGTGATTTACCATTGAAGCAAGGCGATGCGATTGTTGCAGGTTTCAATTTAAAAACCATGAAGGGAAATGAAATTCCAAAACTCAGGAGAAAGTTAGGAATCATTTTTCAGGATTTTCAATTGCTAACCGACCGAACAGCAAAAGATAATTTATTGTTTTATCTAAAAGCTACAGGTTGGGATGATAAATCTAAAATGGAGGAACGAGTAAGTGAAGTTTTAAGTAAAGTAGGATTAGGTACTAAAGGATTTAAAATGCCACATGAGCTTTCTGGTGGAGAACAACAACGTTTGGTTATCGCTCGCGCTTTATTAAATGATCCTGATCTAATTTTGGCCGACGAACCAACAGGAAATCTTGATCCAGAAACTAGTAATGAAATTATGAATTTACTTTTTGATGTCAGTAAAAATGAATGTGCTGTTGTAATGGTAACTCATAATTATTCTATAATCGATCGTTTCCCTTCTCGGATTATAAAAGTTGAAAATGGAAAAGTTGCCGACACAACAAGTACTAACGCAATTTCAGAAATTTAAAAATCCAATAAAAATTTTTCTATTTTTTTTGCATTCTCTAGATTAGAAAATTCTTCATTTAGAAAGGCCGCTCTCTTGTTTTTTTCTATTAATGAAAGTGGTGCATCAAATAATTTTTCTATCATTTCTTTTATGATGATCGGATCATCTGCTATTTCGCAAAGAGTATCCAATCCTGTACCTGCAATCATGGTAGAATTGGTTATTACATGTCTTCCACTAAATAATGCTGCAAGTAATTTTAGTTTAATTCCTGTCGATTGAAAGGAAGGTAGAACATGAATCTGAGCTTCTTTTATTAGCTGATCCATCTTCTCATTAGATGGGTTTTCGATCAGTTCTATAGTTGAATTTCCCTTAATTGCTAAACGTAATTCTGACTTTGGATGATAGCCAGCAATTTTTACAGGCATTTTTAATGAATTAAATACATTTTTAATAAGATACATTACTGCCTTATGGTTTTCTGAAACAGAAAGATTTGCATGATACAAAATATATTTACCGAGTCCATCAGGAATACTCAATTTATCGTAAGGGTGAAATGCTGAAACGTAAAAAGATTTATCCCCATATTTTTTATTAAAATATTCTTGATCTGCTCTAGAAATGGATGCAATTCCTGATGTTAAATTTAATATGGGTTCATAGGTTTCTAGCTTGGTTGCTTCATTATTAAAATAATATCTTTTAAAAAGGTTGTTTTCTGAAAGACCTAAATTACGGTAATATTCATGCTCGATATTATGTGCTCGAACAATTACTTTTCTGCCTTGTAAACGATCATCAAGTAAACCGTAAGTGGTATGTAATCCTTCAAATATAATTGGATCATTATCTTCTAATAAGGCTTCAATTAAAAGTTTATTGTTTCTAGAACAAACTATGTAGGGTATCTTTAAAAATAACTTCGATTTTGAAATATCTCTATGATAATAACTTACTCGTTCGCAGAAACTATTGAGCATTGCAGAAGGTTGTCTTCCATAAACAAAACAATGTAAATGAATTTTCCATCCTAATTTATGTAACGATTTTAATTTATAAAATACATCAATTACTCCACCATAATTTGCAGGATATGGAATATCAAAACTTACAATGTGAATTCGCTTCTCAGTCAAGTTGATAAATGATTTTAAAAAACTTAGATTTTTCTTTTTCCCAATTTAATTCGTCAGCAGCTATTTTTAATTTAGCTTGCCATAACGCTTTTTTGTTTTCATCATGAAGCATGTTAAAGATGATTTTACTTAAACTTAATGGATCATGATTGGGGCTTATTTCTCCAATTTCATATTGCTCAACAATTTTTTTTACTTCTGGCAAATCACTTGCTAATAATGGAATTCCAGCTTGGATATAATCAAACAACTTATTCGGCAAACTATATTTATAATTAATGTTAGTATCCTTATCAAGCGAAAGCCCTAAATCAGCTGATCTTGTATACTTACCTAGTTCTTTTGATTGTTGTCGAGGAATAAACCATACACTATCATTTAATCCTTCTTGATCTACCATTAATTTAAGATTTGGTAGTACATCGCCATTTCCAACTATTAATAAGAGGCAATCTTTTAAATATTTCATGGCCTCAACAACCTCTTCGGCTCCTCTTTGAATATTTATACCAGCACCTTGAAGAATAATAATTTTTCGGTCTACCGGTAGGTTTAACGACCTTCTAAGAATGCTTTTTTCAGGAAAGTCGTCATGATTCATCATCGGAACATTCCTAACAACGGAAAAATGAGTTCCATATTCTTCTTTATAGAGTTTAGCGATACTATCATTAACAGTAAAAGCATTTTTAAGGTTAGGGATGATCCAACTTTCAATTTTCTTCCACATTCCTTTAACAAATTTACGCCCTTCTAACTCGGGTACTCCAGTAAAGTATTCGTGGCTATCATAAATTAATGGAACTCTTTTTATCTTAGAAACCAAATAGTTAGGAAGCAAGGTGTCTAAATCATTACTAAAAAGAATATCGACAGGTTTTGATAACAATAAAAAAAATAATCGCAGATTGAAACTTGCATAAAATAAAAAACCAGCTTCATATTTAAGTTTAAGTCGAATGTATCTAAACCTTCGTGGAGGCATTTCATTTCCACCTTTTAGCTTTCTTCCTATCACTAAAACATTATAACCCATGTCTTTCAGTGTGGAAGCACTCCGATTTACACGTTGATCAGTAATTAAATCACTGGTTACAGAAAGGATTACTCTTTTGGACATTATGGCGAAAATACGTCGTATAAGTCTATTTTAAGGTAACGTTATCAAATTCTCTTACGTTTCAAGCCTTAAAAAAGCCATTGTTTCGTATCATTCATTGGCCTATATTTGCCCCCTCTGTAAAATAACCCTATAAATCAATGCAAAGTAAAGGCGCAGTTAAGCTGTTTGCGATCGTTTTAGCACTCGTGTGTTTGTATCAATTATCGTTCACGCTTGTAACAAGAAACGTTGAAAACAACGCTAAAGAATTTGCCAATGGCAATGAAAAGAAAGAGAAATCTTATCTGGATTCAATATCATCTAAAGGTGTTTATAACATCGGTGTAAAGAATTATACTTACCAAGAGTGTAAGGAACGAGAAATTAACCTCGGCCTTGACTTAAAAGGTGGTATGAACGTTACGTTAGAAGTATCCGTTGTGGATCTTGTACGTTCAATGGCCGGTCAAAATGCTACCGACCCAACTTTCCAAAAAGCAATTAACCGTGCATTGGAAATGCAACGTAATAGCCAAGAGGACTATGTTACCTTATTTGGAAAGGCGTTCAAAGAAACTGATCCAAACGCTAAAATGGCTGCCATTTTTGCAAATATTGAGAATCAGGATCGAATTAATTTCAATTCAAGCAATCAAGATGTTTTAAAAGTATTAAAAACTGAATCAGATGCTGCAATCAGTCGTTCTTTTAATATCCTTCGTACTCGTATTGATAAGTTCGGGGTTGCTCAACCAAATATCCAACAATTAGGTTCTGGACGTATTTTGGTTGAATTACCTGGGGTAAAAGAGCCTGATCGTGTTCGTAAACTCCTTCAAGGAACTGCAAAGTTAGAGTTCTGGGAAACGTATACGTTTGGTGAAGTAGCTCCATCACTTGTTCAAGTAAATAAAATTCTTGCCGCTGATTCTCAAAAGGATTCATTAGCAAAAACATTATTGAATACCGCTCAAGTAAATGATAGCTCAAAAACAAAAGATTCAACTACAGCTTCAACCTCAGCAGTTGATACCAGCAAAAAAACTTCTCTTGTTGATAAATTAGGTAAAGATTCAACTGCTAAAAAGGATACTGCACAGAAAACTTTTGAGCAGTTCTCAAAGGAGAATCCACTATTTGCAGTTCTTTTCCCAGCGGATGGTCAGGTTCGTACGCAAGAAGAAAAAAACATGGTTGATAAATCATGTGTGGTTGGTTATACTTTAATTAAAGATACAGGAGCTGTAAATACAATTTTAGCTCGTGAAGATGTGAAAGCAATTTTGCCAAAAAATCTTCGCCTTTTATGGACTGTTAAACCACGTACTGCAGAATCTCAATCATTAGAATTAATCGCAATTAAGGTTACTGGTCGTGATGGAACTGCTCCACTTGATGGTACCGCAATTTCTGATGCACGTCAGGATTTTGGTCAGTTTGGTGGTAAGCCTGAAATTAGCATGAGGATGAATCCAGAAGGAGCAAAGGCATGGAAACGTCTTACTGGAGAAAACGTAGGTCATTCTGTAGCGATCGTTCTTGATGATCAAGTGTATTCATTCCCTAATGTCATGGGAGAAATTCCAAACGGAAATTCTTCGATCACAGGAAATTTTGAGATTAACGAAGCAAAAGATTTAGCAAATATTTTAAAAGCTGGTAAACTTCCTGCTCCTGCACATATCGTTGAAGAAGCAGTTGTCGGACCATCTTTGGGTAAAGAAGCAATCAACTCAGGTCTTTTATCTTTTGTTGTAGCCTTATTACTTGTTTTCGTATTTATGGGCGTTTATTATAATAATGCGGGTTTAGTTGCCGTGGTAGCATTGTTATGTAACATGTTCTTTATTATGGGTGTTCTTGCTTCATTAGGTGCCGTATTAACGATGCCTGGTATAGCTGGTATTGTCTTAATTATCGCACTCTCAGTGGATGCAAATATCCTGATCTTCGAACGTGTGCGTGAAGAATTACGATTAGGAAAAGGTCTTCGTCTTGCAGTTAGCGATGGTTATAAGCATGCTCTTTCATCCATCATTGACTCTAACGTTACTACATTATTATTAGGTATCATCCTTTATGCTTTCGGTAGTGGTCCCGTACAAGGTTTCGCAACTACTTTGATCATTGGTATCCTTTGCTCATTGTTCAGCGCAATCTTCATCACTCGTTTGGTATTCGAATGGATGTTGGATACTAACAAAGAAATTCGTTTCTGGAATGATTTCTCTAAAGATGCATTCAAAAATGTTAATATTCCTTTCGTTGAGAAACGTAAATTGTATTACACTATTTCAGGAATTATTATAGCTGCTGGTATTGTTTCAATGGTAGCTAGAGGATTTAATTTCGGTGTTGATTTTGTTGGAGGTCGTACGTATGTTGTTCAATTTGATAAAGCTTCTACCACTGAAGAAATTCATGGTTCATTAGGTAAGTCGTTCGGAAATTCAGCACATGATGTAAAAACGTTTGGTACTGATAACCGATTTAAAATTACTACGGATTACCTTATTGAAGAAAATGGCCCAGATGCTGAAAGCAAGGTTGTTGATAAACTTTATGAAGGATTAAAGGAATATTATCCTGGAATGTCGGAGGAAGCTTTTAAAGCAACTAAGATTATTAATTCTCAAAAAGTAGGACCAACAGTTGCTGATGATATTAAATCTTCCGCTGTTTATGCAATCTTCTTTGGTTGCGTATTGATGTTCTTATACATCCTCATTCGCTTTAAGAAATGGCAATTTGGTTTAGGTGCTACCGCAGCCTTAATCCATGACGTTTTAATTATCCTTTCTATCTTCTCAATATTTAATGGAATTCTGCCATTCACTCTTGAAATTAATCAGGATTTTATCGCAGCTGTTTTAACGGTAATGGGTTATTCGATGACAGATACTGTTGTGGTATTCGATCGTATTCGTGAGTACTTAGGGATACATCCAAACATGGATAAGAAAAAGGTTATTAATGATGCATTGAACGCTACATTAAGTCGTACAATGAATACTTCATTAACTACCTTCTTCGTACTCTTAGCAATCTTTATTTTCGGTGGTGATGTAATTCGTGGATTTACATTCGCATTGTTAATTGGAATTATCGTAGGAACTTATTCTTCACTTTGTATCGCAACTCCAATCGTTGTAGATTTCGAAAAGAAGAAAGCATAAACTTATTTTATCAAAAACGAAAAGGGGATGTTTCACTTGTGAAACATCCCCTTTTCTTAATTCTTAATTCTTA
>JANPGA010000147.1:0-2597 GCA_031423735.1 Bacteroidota bacterium
TGTTGTTCCGTTTACGGATGGAATTCACAATATTCAAGTACTTGCTAATTTAAAAAAATCGTATGAAACGCAAGGAAAAGAACTGATAAGTGCATTTGAACGTAGTGTTACACTTTCGTTGATTGACGATGCTTGGAAAGAACATTTACGTGACATGGATGAATTAAAACAAAGTGTACAAAACGCTGTTTATGAGCAAAAAGATCCTTTGTTGATTTATAAATTTGAATCGTTTGAATTATTCAAGAAAATGTTGAACGAGATCAATCATGATACAATGTCGTTTTTATTTAAAGGTGCTGTTGCTGCCGATGAACCTCGTCAGGTGAAACAAGTTGCTGCACCACAAAAAACGGATATGAGTCGACTACGCACCACTCATGACGAATTCAATCAAAATAGCAATTCAACAGGTGGACCACAAATGGAAGGAGGGCCACAAACCCAAGCTCCTAAAGCGCAGCCTGCAAAGAAAGAAGTAACGACTGGCAGAAATGATCCTTGTCCATGTGGCTCTGGAAAAAAATTCAAGAATTGCCATGGGGCAATGGTGGAAAGTTAAAACTACAATTTGACAATTTGAAAATGTGTTGATTTGAAAATTAGAAATTAAAAAATTCAATCTATAATAAAATAAATTATGCTTGATTTACATCCACAATATATCATTGATACTGCTGGTAAGAAAATGGTAATTCTTCAAATGAAAGAATTTAAAACTATCATCGAGGAACTTGAAGAGTTGGATGATATAAAATTATATGATAAAACAAAAGCATCGAAAGACACTCTTATTCCTATTGAAGATGCTTTTAAACAAATAGAAGGAAAGCGATCCAGAAAAAAGTAATGGCTTATCAAATTTCATTAACAAAACGTACTATAAAGGCGTTGGAAAAAATTCCCGATCCGAATTATTCCGAAATAAAAAAAGCCATTTATTCATTAGCTGATAACCCAAGACCACAAGGTTATTTGAAGTTAAAAGGAAGAAATGCATACCGTATTCGTGTTTCAGATTATAGAATTATTTATGAAATAATTGACAATAAACTTATTGTAAATATTATAGCATTAGGTCATAGAAAAAATATATACGAGTAGTTTTGATTAAGAAAAATAAAGTATTAAATAAATATTTTAAGATCAGAAAAAGTCACTTGAGAAGAATTTGTTGCGATGAAAAGGAAATTTATTTGAATTTTTAACTTATAAGTATTCCTTTTACATATTGTAAAAAGTATTGATTCATCAAGATGTAGTAAATAAATTGAAAAGCAAAGTGCTCGAATTATTTTTTTGAGATTTTTAAAAGTAAAGTTATACAAATCAAAAATAATTCCATGGAAATAGGTATTGATAGTTTTGCATCTGTATCAACGAATATTAGTAATAATCGTTCAGAAAATAACAGAAATGGTATTCATCATTTGTTGGAAAAAATTGTGCATGCTGATAAGTGTGGGCTAGGGATTTTTGGCATTGGTGAACATCATCGCAAAGAATTTTTAGATTCCGCTCCGACAGTTATTCTTGCAGCGGCTGCAGCTCAAACTAAAAATATTCGTCTTACGAGTGCGGTTACAGTTTTAAGTGCTGCTGATCCTGTTCGTGTGTTTCAAAATTTTGCGACTTTAGATTTAATCTCTGATGGAAGAGCGGAAATTGTTGCGGGTAGAGGATCGTTCACAGAAGCATTTCCTTTGTTTGGTTTTGATCTTCATGATTATGATGAACTATATGAAGAGAAATTGAAATTACTTTTGAAAATTCGTGATAACGAAATTATAAGTTGGTCTGGGAAATTTCGTCCTGCGTTGCAACAACAAGCCATCTATCCTCGGCCATTACAAAATCCATTACCAATTTGGGTTGGCGTAGGTGGAACTCCTGCATCATTTGTTCGTGCAGGCACATTAGGGTTACCATTAATGGTTGCAATTATTGGTGGAGAAACGCATCGCTTTCGTCCGTTAATTGATCTTTATAAAAAAGCTGGAATAGCTGCAGGACATGCTCCAGAAAAATTAAAAGTTGGGCTACATTCATTAGGATTTGTTGGAAATACGAAGGAAGAAGCGATTAACGATTATTTTCCCGGTTATGCAGAAACATTTACTCGTATTGGTAGAGAACGTGGATGGCCACCAGTTACAAGACCGCATTTTGATGCACAAACAGGAGATTTGGGAGCATTAATAGTTGGCGGACCAGAAGATGTAGCAGAAAAAATTATTCGTCATAGTAAGGCATTAGGTGGGATTTCACGATTAACTTTTCAAATGGATAATGCAGGATTATCACAAGAGAAACTGTTAAATGCGATTGAATTAATTGGGAAGAAAGTGATACCGATGGTGATTGAAAGTGAAGGAAATAATAATTAATTTACTTTATACATATTATTGCTTATAAGGATAGTAATTTCTATTTTTAAGGCGTTTTAAATAATTAATCAAATTGATTTCAAAATGAAAAAAATAATAACTGTACTTGTAATTCTTTTATGGTTCTCTGCTACACGGTCGAATGCGCAATCATCAAAGCCAAGTAAACAATTAAATAAATTAGTTTCCTATATGGTTGGTTCCTTTTAT
>JANPGA010000148.1:0-8523 GCA_031423735.1 Bacteroidota bacterium
GAAATCTAAAAATTATCTATTATTTATATCATTTTATTTTATTTGTTTTCTTGCAAATGCACAGTCTCCAAATTGGTTATGGGCAAATGCCATTGGAGGTGCTGGTGATGATAAAGCTAACAACTGTGTAGTAGATGAAGAAGGAAATGTATATGTAATTGGTTTCTTTAGAGGAAGTGTGGATTTTGATCCTGGTCCAAGTACTAATATTATTAACGGTACTACTAGTAATAATCTATTCATTACAAAAAGTTCTTCTTCCGGGAATTTAATTTGGGCTAAAGCGTTAGTTGGAATTAATAGTTCTTCTGGAGTAGATAATTTTTCTGGTTTTTCAAGGGATAAAAACGGCAATTTCTTTATTACAGGTGGCTTTTTGGGAACTGTTGATTTTGACCCTGGAATTCCAATCAATAATTTAACTTCAATTGCTAATTCGCGTGATATTTTTGTTCTCAAACTTGACCAAACATGTAATTTTGTTTGGGTAAAGCAAATGGGTGGAAATAATACTGATTTCGCACTTCAACTAGAAATAGATAAAACAGGAAATATTTATACTACAGGGCCATTTACTTATTCGTGTGATTTCGATCCAGGCCCAGGTGTTTATACTTTGTCTTCTGGTAGCAATACAAGTACCTATGTATCAAAATTGGACTCTAGCGGTAATTTTGTTTGGGCCAAAGAATTTGAAGGAGGCGCCTATATTACCAATAGAACTTTATCAGTTGATAAAAAAAATAATATACTTGTTGGTGGATGGTTTGGAGGAACTACCGATTTTGATCCCAATGTTGGATCTTATTATAAGACTTCAGTAAATAATTCTGGTTTTGGAGGTGGTGGTGATGCATTCATATTAAAACTGGATAGTGTGGGTAATTTTGTTTGGGTTAAAACTTTTGGAGGACCACTAAGTTCTGATTGTTTTTCATTGGTAACGGATTCTTCTTCCAATATTTATTCAACCGGTTTTTTTTATGGCACTATAGATTTTGATCCTGGAATTGGAGTTTCAACATTAACAAATATTGGTTCCAGTTCTGTATTTGTAACTAAACTGGATAGTGCAGGAAATTTTGTTTGGGCAAAGCATATTGGTGGTGGGTCTAGTTCCTATGCAATCGCTAATATCAATAAGCTTGACTCTTTAGGAAATATTTTTGTTGGCGGAAATTTTAATGGAAATGTTGATTTTAATCCTGGAATTGGTGTGGATACAAGTACAGCTTATTTATATAATGCTTTCATTGTGAAATTGGATTCAATGGGTAATTTTATTTGGGTTAAATCTTTCGGAGGAAATGTTGGTGGAGCATCTATAATCGACATTGCTTTAGGAGAAAATAATGATGTATATGGTTGTGGTATCTTTAATTGCACTTCAATGATCTTTGATTATGCAAGTCTATTTAATGCCGATCGAACCCACTACGAAGGTTTTATCGTAAAGCTTTCATGCTCCTCTCCTGCAACTATTAATCTAAATGCTTGTTCTAGTTATATTTCTCCAAGTGGTAATTATATTTGGAGTACATCTGGAGTTTATTTTGATACTATTCCAAATGTTGCTGGTTGTGATAGTATGTTAACTATTAACTTAAATATTACTCAAATTGATACAAGTATTATCCAAAATTCTTTAACTCTTACTTCTCCAAATTCAGGGGCAACCTATCAATGGCTTGATTGCTCTAATAATTTTACTCCAATTGCAGGCGCAACTGATTCAACTTACATAGTGACAGTAAATGGAAGCTATGCAGTTAAAATCACCAAAGGGTCTTGTATTGATACTTCAATATGTATTACTATTACAAATGTTGGTATTCATGAAATTAATGTTTTGGAGAATATTAAAATTGTACCCAATCCAGCGCACTCCGAATTTATATTTGAAAATGTAATTTCAGAGATTAACCAAATGGAGATTTATAACCTTACTGGTCAAATTGTTTATTCCTCTATTTCTAATGTAGAGAAAAACAATTTTAATAAAATTAATATCGAAAAACTTTTACCTGGATTCTATTTAGTAAAGATTTATTCGAATGGTTTTACTAAAACGATAAAACTAATGATAGTGTAGTAGTGAGGTGATAAAATTAATGCTTTTTTAAATTCTATACATACTATAAAATTTATTTATCCAATGGCAGAATTAAAAACAAAAAAAACTGATCTCAACGTAGATAGTTTTTTAAATACTATTCCTGATGATCAAAAAAAGAAGGATGCATTTTTTATTTTAAAACTAATGGAGAAAGCTACTAAGTCTAAAGCTAAAATGTGGGGTACAGCGATCATTGGGTTTGGTGATCGTCATCTTGTTTACGAAAGCGGTCGTGAACTCGATTTGTTTGTAATGGGATTCTCACCACGAAAACAAAATTTTGCATTATATATTTCAGGTGCTGTTGAAAAACAACAAGCACTTCTTAAAAAGTTAGGCAAGCATAAAACCGGAAAAGGTTGTTTGTATATTAATAGATTGGAAGAGGTGGATTTAAAAGTTTTAAAGGAAATAATTGTTAAAGGTGTATCGAAGTAATTTTATTTATTTAGACAAATTATTAATTCAAAATCGCTTTTCTTCTAGTGTTTAGTAATGATAAACTTATTGGTAATTTTAAGAGTGGAGTAGGGCTAGCAAAAAAAGGGAATCATTGCTGATTCCCTTTCCATAATATTATTGGAGTAAAACTATTTTACTGCCTTTAGGATCGCTTCAAAAGCCTCTGGGTTGTTCATTGCTAAATCAGCAAGTACTTTGCGGTTTATGTCAACATTACTTTTATGAATTGCACCCATAAATACTGAGTACGACATTCCATGCTCGCGTGCTGCTGCATTAATACGTTGTATCCACAATGCGCGGAAGTTACGTTTCTTAGTTTTACGGTCACGGTAAGCATATTGCAAACCTTTTTCAACTGTGTTTTTGGCTACTGTCCAAACATTTTTGCGGGCACCGAAGTTACCTTTCGCTAGTTTGAGAACCTTTTTTCTTCTTGCCTTGGAGGCAACGCTGTTTACCGAACGTGGCATTTTTTTCGTTTTTTGGTGTTAGCGGCCATATCTCTCGACTGACTCTTAATGCTAAGTACCTGGTTAAAATTAATTAATTGAGTTGCAATTTGAGTGCATTACGCTGCTCCAAGCATTCTCTTTACGCGATACACGTCTGTCTTGTGAACTAAACCTGTCGCTGTCAAACGTCGCTTGCGATTCGTATCCTTTTTGGTTAGGATATGACTCTTAAAAGCGTGTTTACGCTTGATCTTTCCTGTGCCCGTCAATTTAAAACGTTTTTTGGCACTGGAATTACTTTTCATTTTTGGCATTGGTAATTGTATTTATTGTATTCTATTAAATTCCTGTTGTTGAGTCTGTTGTCGAATCTTTTGCTGTTTCAACATCTCCTTCTGCTTCTGCTTCTGACTTTGCAATTTCATCAGATTTTTTTGGAATCTCAACTTTAGTTGCTTTAGCGGCCTTTTTAATATTTGGAAGCGGAGCAAGATGTAAGAACATTCTGTTTCCTTCCAATTTTGGTAGCATTTCTACTCTTCCAAATTCTTCTAATGCTTGAGCAAATTTCAAAAGGATAATTTCTCCCTTCTCTTTGTAAGCTATCGAACGACCGCGGAAATGAACATATGCTTTAACCTTTGCGCCTTCTTCAAGGAATTTTATCGCATGCTTCACTTTGAAATCGAAATCATGTTCATCCGTATTAGGACCGAAACGAATCTCTTTCAAAACTTGCTTAGCAGCTTTCGCTTTAGTTTCCTTTTCTTTTTTCTTGCGTTCGTAAAGGAACTTTTGATAATCAACAATTTTACATACCGGAGGATCAGCTTGTGCAGCGATTTCTACCAGATCAAGCTCTTTTTCGTCGGCGATGCGTAATGCTTCTTCGATCGAAACAACTTGAGGCTCAATTCCATCGCCAACTAATCGGACATGGGTAGCCTTAATCTTATCATTAATTTTATGTTCCGGTTCTCTTTTTACCGGGAACCTGTTCCTGCCGAAATTTGGCCGAGAGTTTGGAAAAGTTGCTATGTTGCCTCCTTTTTGATTATTAGATATAATGAGCTGGTTTTGAGCCAGATATAATATTGGTCTTAAGTATTTTCTAGTTAAAAACCATACATAATTCTTAAGTCTCTTTTACGAGCCTGCGAATATCGGAATTTATCAGCAATTGTAAAAGTTTTTCCTGTTATGATTCTCAATAATCTAACACTTTTGCCATTTTGTTAAATAAAAATGCTCCTAAAATGTAAAAATGGTCAATTCGATTAGGTAAAACCTCACAATTATTATTTTTCTTCTAATTAGGTGAAAGTGAAAAATTATTGACTCTTAACTAATTTAATGGGATCTAAATTTTTGTTTAACATCGTTAATTGCAAAAAGTAAATCCCAGCCTTTAAATCTCCATTAATGGTTAGCTCAAGATCATTTTCTCCTTCATTTATGGTTCTGGTTTCTTGAAAAACCTTGGTTGCTGATGAGTTGAGAATAACAATATTTAATTCAGTTTCAGATCCACTATAGCATTGTAAATGTAGCTTATCAGTAAAAGGATTAGGACCAACTTTGTTAATTTTAAATTCAGTTTGGCTTTCATCAAATTAAATACTACTAATTTAAAGATTTCAAACCTACCATCGAAATCTGTTTGCTTTAAACGGTAATAGGACGTACCTGTAAATGGATTTTCATCTCTATGTTGAGATGTATTTTTTACAGAACTATTTCCAACGCCGCTTACAGTTCCAACGGTTTGAAAGTTGGCGCCATCACTAGTCTTTTCAATTGTAAAATAATCGTTGTTTTTTTCACTTGCTGTTTGCCATTTTAAAAGTGCGGATCTTTCATCTTTTTCTACAGAGAAAAACATTAATTCAACAGGTAAAGTATTACTTGCTGATGATGACCCTAATGCAAATGTGCCAAATGTAGATGTACTTGATGTAGTTTTTATGGTTCCTGAAATGGTATCTCCTGTTGTTAATCCATTCCCTAAATCAATCCATTTCGATAAAGGAACATCCCAACGTCCAACACGTAAATCTGATAGTCTAGAAACTCCACCACTAAAAGGATTCCATGAAAGTGTAACGCTCACATTTGATGCACCATTAGTTCGGTTTAACGTCCAATATTCTGTTCTACTCATATGATGAATTGAAGCATCCTTACTATTCACATTGTAAAATGTATTTGGATCATTCAAAATATATTCTGCAGTAAAATGATCCGTTGCAGTTGTTGGTGAAGAAATAGATATGGGCCTATATTGATTACTTTTTCCAGTAGGAAATGTGAATGCAGTATTTCCAATTTTTCTTACAGGACCATTAACAAAACTTGAATCAGAAACTCCTGTTACAGTTGTTAATGATGATCCCAATGAAAGTAAATTTATTGCCGAAGTATTAACATTTCCACTTGTAAGCGTTAAACTATTATTTACTGTTAAAGGTGCATTTAAATTCAAACCATTTCTGCCATTATTAATTATTAAGCGATTTATGATTAATGGAAATGCTAAATCTCCATTTATATTTTGTGTTGTTGTTCCATCTAATGTTACAATTCCTCCTGCAGAACTTCCAAACACTGGTGATTTTGTTGAACCAACGGTTGAAATATCTTTGGCAAATGTTGTGTTTGTATTACTTGCCGGAAAATGATCTCCAGTTCCCGTTTGAATAAATGTTGCATTCCCATTATAATCATCTGCTTGACTATAATTAAGTGTCATTCTTCCTGTTCCACTATTAGTGATAGTCGCATCACCATTAAATACATTACCACCAAAACTCGAATTATTGGAAGCACCATTTTTCTCAATTATTGCTGAATTATTAAATGTGGTTTGCTTTAAACTTATTTGTGGAAAGTTAAAGTTTACAGGTCCATTAAAGGTTGTACCTGATGTTAAATAAAAGATAGAGGTTCCTGTTGGAATTGTTAAGGTTTGAGCAGTATTCCCAATTTGAGTAAAATTTCCTATACTAAGTTCACCTGATGCAAAACCCAATGACCCAATAGAAATTGTTTTTCCACTTGCTAGTGAATTTGTTCCACTATTATAACCAAATCGAATCGCACCACTATTAGTACTATTAATTATAATGTTTTGATTGAATTGAGTTGTGCTGCCACCCTAAGCTAGGTAGGTAATGCCTGTATTAGAATTTGTAATGGTAACATTTGCATTAAATATGTCGCGAACTGTTCCCGCCAAAAGTAAGTAGCCAGTTCCACTATTAGATAAACTTGTTACACCATTAAAAGTATTATTACCAAATCCTGAATTATTGGATGCTCCCGTTTTGGTAAAATTTGCAATACCATTATAGGTTGCACCACTTAAAACAATACCCGGACAATTTGCAATTACATCTCCATTAAATGTGGAGTTCGGTCCAAGTTGAAGTACAGCGGTTCCAGTAAATGTTAACGATTGGTTTGTTGAGGTAGTTAGTCCACCTACTATGATTAATCCACCACTAATACCTCCACTTCCAGCATTAATTGTTTTGCCAGTAGCAAGTGTTGAAGTTCCAGAATTTGCTCCAAAATATACTCCACCAGTTCCAGTACTTGTAATATTTATATTTTGATTAAATTGTGTTCCAGTTCCATTGTAAGCAAGGTAAATTACTCCTGAATTAGTACTTATAAAATTAGGTTCTACATTAAAGATGTCGCGAGTTGCTTGAGAAGTTAAAATATATCCCGTGCCTGAATTGGTGATGGTGGTTGTTCCATTAAAAGTATTGTTGCCAGTTCCCGAATTGTTCGAAGCTCCCGTTTTGGTAAAATTTGCAATACCATTATAAGTTGCACCACTCAAATTAATCCCAGGGCAATTCGCAATTAAATCTCCGTTAAAAGTAGCATTCGGGCCAAGTTGCAATACACTGGTTCCTGTAAAGTTGAATGTTTGGTTTGTGGATGTTGTGAGCCCACCAATTAAAATTAATCCACTACTCACACCGCCACTTCCAACATTAATTGTTTTACCAGATGCAAGTGTTGATGTGCCAGAACTTGCTCCAATATAAACTCCACCAGTTCCTATACTTGTTACATTTATATTTTGATTGAATTGTGTTCCTGTTCCATTGTAGGCAACATAAATAGCTCCTGAACTGGTACTAATTAAATTCGGTTCTGTATTAAAAATGTCGCGAGTAGTATTTGAAGTTACAATATATCCAGTACCTGAATTAGTGATAGTAGTTGCTCCATTAAATGTATTATTACCAAGTCCTGAATTATTGGAAGCTCCTGTTTTAGTAAAATTTGCGATTCCATTATAGGTTGCACCATTCAAAACAATGCCAGGACAATTCGCAACTACATCTCCGTTAAATGTAGCATTAGGGCCAAGTTGCAATACACTGGTTCCTGTAAAGTTGAAAGTTTGGTTTGTGGATGTTGTGAGTCCACCAATTAAAATTAATCCACTACTCACACCACCACTTCCAACATTTATGTTTTTACCCGTTGCAAGTGTTGAGGTACCTGTATTAGCTCCAATTCTAATTCCTCCAGTGCTTGTACTTGAAATATTTATATTTTGGTTAAATTGAGAATCTATTCCATTGTAAGCAGCATAAATTATCCCGGAATTTGTAGAATTAAAATTTACTGCTGAATTGAAAATGTCACGGGTAGTATTGGCCATTAAAAAATATCCTGTTCCGGATGTTGTTATGGAAGTATTTCCATTAAACATATTGTTGCCGGCACTCGCATCATTGGAAGCACCAACTTTTGTTAAACTAGTTGTGCCATTAAAAGTAGTAGCTGTTGAAGTGATTATTGAACTTGTAACAGTGATATCAGGATTGATGGTCATGGAGGTAGTAGATGTACCAAAAGTAGTAGTTGCTCCTTGAGCAATAATACTTCCAGTTGAACCAGAGCTTAAAATGGAACCTCCATTAAATGAGGCAATCCCGTTAATTTGAAATGTTTTGCCATTAATGTTTAAAGTGCCACTGTTGTTTTCCGTAAAGTTGTTTACCGTTTGATTGGCTGTTAAAAATGGATTTCTTGTAGAAGTTCCTATAGTTACATTGTCATTTGAGGTTGGAACACCTGATGGTGTCCAATTACTACTTGTTGTCCATAAGCTATCCGTTGTGCCTGTCCAAGTATAATTTACTGCAGCAGCAAATGATGAACTATTAACTCCAAAATTCCAGTAAACAAATGCAATTGCAAAAAGTAATAAAATTCCACCTGCAATAATTCTACGTTGTAGGAGTTTGGTTGAATGTTTTACCCTTAACTCAAATCGTGGTCTTGTAGCTTTTGTCATTGTAAAATATCGATTTTTTGGACTAATATTCTTACGAAAAAACATAGCTTAGGTTTCACCTAAAAAAATAGAAATTAACCCCTAAAATGAACCTCAACTTAAAAAGAAAAAGCCCTAAGTTTTCTGTTTCCAGAAAACTTAGGGCTTTTCTTAATTCTTAATTCTTA
>JANPGA010000149.1:0-3253 GCA_031423735.1 Bacteroidota bacterium
ACCTATACACCGACAGCTGCAGAAAAGACAGCGGGCACGGTAACCTTAACCTTAACCACGAATGATCCTGATGGAGCAGGCCCATGTTTAGCTGTTGCAGATGCGATGGTGATCACGATTCCAGTTTCACCAACGGCAACCCTTTCTGGTAACCAAACGATCTGTACAACAGCATCCGTAAATTTAAGTGTATCCTTTACAGGAGCAGCGCCATATACATTTGTCTATAACAATGGGGCAACGAATCAATCAGTAACTACATCTAGTAATCCATATACCTTAGTGGTAACACCAGCTGTTACTACTACTTATAGTTTAGTAAGTTTAACCAACGGCGTATGTAGTGGCACCGTATCAGGCACAGCAGTTGTTACGGTACTAAATCCATCGAACCCAACATTAGCCGCCTTTACGCCAGTGTGTACGGGGGCTGGCTTACAAACGCTAAGCGGAGGCTCTCCAGCAGGAGGAGTATTTAGTGGCACAGGAGTGAGTGCAGGTATTTTTGACCCATCGGTAGGCACACAAACCATTACGTATACTGTTACATTCCAAGCGGGATGTACACGAAGTACTTCACAGGTATTTACTGTAAATCCATTGCCAACAGTGGTCTTAAATTCATTGGGAAGTATCTGTAATAATGCAGCCTCATTCACCTTGAATACAGGAACTCCAAGTGGTGGAACATATTCAGGAACGGGAGTTAGCTCGAATGTATTTAACCCCGCATCAGCAGGAGTAGGCACGTTCATCATCAACTATAGTTATACCAATGCAAACGGATGTAGTTCATCAGATACCGCATTAATCATTGTTACTAATTGTACTACTTGTGGCACCCCAGCAACAGTTAATGCAGGAGTAGATAAAGTATCCTGTAATGGAGTAGGAGTTTCTATCATAGGAACGATCGGTGGTTCAGCCACTACAGCCACATGGACTGGTGGAGCAGGAACGTATAGTCCGAACGCTACTTCCTTAAGTATGACCTATACACCGACAGCTGCAGAAAAGACAGCGGGCACGGTAACCTTAACCTTAACCACGAATGATCCTGATGGAGCAGGCCCATGTTTAGCTGTTGCAGATGCGATGGTGATCACGATCCCAGCTTCCCCAACTTTACCAGTTGTTTCTGGTTCAACTTCAATTTGTAATTCATCTACTGGTAATGTATATTCTACAACTTCTCAAATTGGAAGTACTTATTTATGGTCAGTTCCTGTAAATTATACAATTACAAGTGGTCAAGGAACAAATTCAATAATTGTTTCTACTAATGCTTCTGTAGCAGCAGGTAATATTTGTGTAACTGTTACAAATAGTTGTGGAACCATACAAGGATGTACTTCGCTTATTGTTCGAACTGCAGCTCCTGCAAAACCTTCATTAATATTTGGATTAACTACAACTTGTTTACCACAAACTAATATTTATAAGATCAACAAAGTTGCTAATGCAGATTATTATATTTGGACACCTCCAATTGGTGCCACAATAAATGGTTTAAGTACTCCATTTACAACAATAGATACTTTAGTAAGTGTTGTTTATAGTGCATCTTTCACTGGCGACACATTAGCTGTACAAGCTGGAAATTGTAAAGGGTATTCAAGCAAGAAAAAGATCCGTGTAAACAAACGAACTACTGTTCCTGGAACTCCTACTTCGATTATTGGTTTATCAGTAACTTGTAATGTAGCATCTCCTCTTTACAAAATAGCTCCAACATCAGGCGCACAAACTTACACTTGGAGGACTGGAGTAGTTGGAACTACTTTTAATGGATTTGCATCACCTTATACTACAACCGATACGAGTGTTGTGGTAGTGTTGCCAACTTATGTTTCTGGGTATTTATATGTTAAAGCAAATAATGGCTGTGGCAGTAGTGTAGAACGTTCACTATATATCAGAAATACTCCTGCAGCTGCAGCGACTTTAACTGGACCTTTAACGGCTTGTACTAATCAAACTGGTGTTGCATATTCTATATCACCTCTTTCAGGTGCAACATCTTATAGTTGGGTAGTCCCTTCCGCAATCACTATATTATCAGGGCAAGGAACAACAGCTATAAGTGTTAAATTTAACGGAGTTGCTGCAACAAGTTCAATTACAGTTAAAGGAGTTAATGCTTGTGGTACAGGTGCTGGTAAAACAATTAGTGTTGTAGTTTCTGCTTGTCCAAGAATTGGAGATTACAATTCATTAAATAATATTGAGGTTTATCCAAACCCAACTCAAGGCTTGTTAAACATAGAATTTACATCAGAATCAGAGAGTAATTATAAATTAATCGTTACTGATTTGTCTGGAAAAGTTTTAAAATTCATGGATGTAGATTCTAAACAGGGACTTAATAGAATTGAATGGAATCTTTCAGACATTGCTTCAGGAATTTACTTCATTAATGTTAAAGGTGCTGAAGGTAGTAGCATGAAAAGAATTGTTATTGAATAGGAAATAATATATCAATAAAAAACCCTGAAGTAGAATGCTGTGCATTCACTTCAGGGTTTTTTATTTTAAACTTTTAGTGATATTTCTTTAAATAAGGATGATGTTCTGAATTTAATTACACCTAATAAATTATTTCTACGAGTGATTTTATAAGTTCTTCCATCTACATCATATTCATTTATAATATCAGGTACACCATGTAATACTACTTTGTAATGAGTGTATGTTGGTTCAAAATTACCAGAAATGCTTTGATTTATTTTTAATACTCCCCTGCGATGTTGAACTACAAATTTCTTAATATTAAATTGTCCATTACGGTATCCATAATAATCGCCAGCATCCTCATAGATATGACTTGTTTGAACAGTTTTTGTAAAATAGATATGAAGAGTTAATTCAGTAATTGGAATTTCACCTACATATTGCATTTTAGGATAATGTGGAATTACTGATCCTTCACGAACAAATAATGGCATTTTATCAATTGGTGCGTCCACATTAATTTCTTTTCCACCTGTTTCAAGCGAATCATCCCAGAAATTATACCATCGACCTTTAGGAAGATAAACTAATCTGGTATCGGCACCTGGAAGACTTACTGGAGCTACCAAAATTTTATCGCCAAACATGTACTCATCAGTATGGTAAAGTGCTTCTGTGTCTGTTTGATCAACCATTACCAACGGACGTAACATTGGAGTGCCGTACTGCGAATGTTGCCAGAAAGTGGTATAGATATAAGGCAATAATTGATGCAACAAAAGATCTTTGTACCAGTTATAAG
>JANPGA010000150.1:0-5877 GCA_031423735.1 Bacteroidota bacterium
CTTTTAATGACTTTTCAGCTAATCCAGAAATAGTTTCATCCTTACTTTTAATTAATCCACGAAAGTGGAGATAAGCAAATGCAGAAAATAAAAACGAACGCATCATGGTAACTCCAAAATCACCGTTAGGCATTTCTACCAACATCCGATTACGGAATAAACGTACATCACGGAAGTAGGCTAAATCATCCTCAGAGCGACCCTTGCCTTCAACAGTTCCAGCATAAGTCAAAAATCCTCGTGATTGCCCGATTAAATCCAATGCCATATTACTCATTGCGATGTCTTCTTCGAGGATTGGTCCGCTACCGCTCCACTCCGACAACCGTTGAGCTAGAACCAATGCATTATCACCGATTCGCAAATTATATTCGAATAACGATTCTTGCTTATTCATTAAACTTGTTTAATGCCTTGCGGCGTTTTAAAAGAATTTGGCCAACGATATAATTTATCATTTGCAGGATCGAAAAACGGACCCATATCTTCAGGAGTTGAAGCAACAATTGCGGATGAAAGTACAACCCACATATTAATTGCTTCCATACGCCGACCGTAAACATCACGTGCATTTAGCAAAGCCATTTCTGCATCAGGAGCATGTACACTACCTGCATGTTCATGTGCAGCGCCATCTTTTTTCTGAGTGAAAACTTCCCAAATTGGCCACTCTTTTGTTGAATCCGACATTTTTATATTTCGTAAAATATTATTAATAATTAAATCAAATAATTAAGCAGCAACAGCTTTCTTTTTTGCGTAAGCATCTGCAGCAGCTCTCACCCATTCCCCATTTTTATGTGCATCATTCCGTTGCTTCAAACGCAATTTATTGCAAGGACCATTTCCACTAATCACTTGATTAAACTCAGCCCAATCAATTTCACCGAACTCATAATGACGTGTTTCTGGGTTCCATTTTAAATCTTTATCAGGAATAGTTAAACCAATTGCTTCCGCTTGAGGAATAGTACGATCAATAAATCGTTGACGTAAATCATCATTCGTATTTAATTTCACCTTCCACTTTAAAAGATCACCGCTATTTGGAGAATTTTTATCACTTGGTCCGAACATCATCAACGTTGGCCACCAGAAACGATTCATTGCATCCTGAGCCATTTCTTTTTGTTCCTTCGTACCTTGCATGAGGTAAGCCATAATCTGGTAACCTTGCTTATTGTGAAAATTTTCTTCCTTACAGATACGAACCATCGCACGAGCGTATGGACCATAAGAACATTTTGCCAAAACAGTTTGATTAACGATAGCAGCACCATCAACCAACCAACCAATTGCTCCCATATCTGCCCATGTTAATGTTGGATAATTAAATATAGAAGAATACTTAGCTTTGCCGTTCATTAACATCTCATTCATTTCGGAACGATCCATACCTAAAGTTTCGGCTCCACTGTAAATGTATAAACCATGACCAGCTTCATCCTGAACCTTAGCAATTAGAATAGCTTTGCGCGCAAGACTTGGTGCTCTAGTTATCCAATTACCCTCAGGAAGCATCCCAATTACCTCTGAATGAGCATGTTGTGACATCATCCGGAGCAATTGTTTGCGATAGCGATCAGGCATCCAATCCTTAGGTTCAATTGTTTTACCTGACGCAATCTTAGCATCGAACTCAATTTCACGTTGAGTTGTATCATCAATAAGGTTATTCACTTCCATTTTTTTAATAATAATTTGTAAAAATACGAGTTACATTCACACACAACAAATAAGAGTTGAACCAATATAACGATTATACAAACGAATTGTTAGTAATAATGGTGAAACTTGAATTGAATATTCGAGTATAACATTCGTGATAATGTGTACACTTACAAAATAAATAGCTTAACCCATTATCAATATTTGCAACGATGAAAAATTTATATTATATATTGATCTTGACCACCTTAGGTCTAGTACTGCCTTCCTGTAGAGGGGTAAAAGAAGTTACCTATTTTCAAATTGCTGACACAACTTCGAACAAGAAAAGCAACGTGGTATATCCAAACTTTACTAGTAAGGACCCTAATAAGGCGGTTGCACCTAAATATGTTGCGTTAATTCAACCAAACGATATCCTTTCAATTTATGTGACGAGTTTGAGTCCTGAGGCTAGTAGTTTCTTCAATACAATAGTACCAGGTTCTGGGCCTACTGCCGACAATTTTTCAACCAAAGCAGATATTGGCTATATGGTTGATTCAAATGGATTTATTGAGATGCCATTGGTAGGAAAAGTAAAAGTAGAAGGCTTATCTACTATTGCGGCACATGATACGTTAATTAATAGATTGGAAAAATATTTACAATCACCATCATTAAGGGTTTATATAGTTAACTTTAAAGTAACTGTTTTAGGTGAAGTTGGCCGCCCAGGGGTTTATAATGTAACGAATGAAAAAATCAATCTACTGGAAGCAATTGCGTTAGCTGGGGATTTAACTATTTTCGGTAGTAGACAAGATGTGTTATTAATTCGTGAGGTAAATGGAGAAAAAACTTATACTTCAATTGACTTAACAAAAAGAGATTTATTTAATGCTGATTATTACAACTTACATTCTAACGACATACTATATGTTCATCCAATAAAAGGGAAAGTTTCTCAAACGGATAATTTCTATAGGATATTTCCTATTATCGTTAGTTCATTAACTTTAATTGCATTATTAGGATTTAGATTTATTAATTAAGGCCGCGAACTAGTTTATTTATTATTACAAATAGTTATTCAATAATGAGCGATTCAAATCAACAACAAAGTAATTCACCGTATCCAAATCAGACGCAAGCCATTGGTGCCAACGAACCAATGAATCAAATTAATCTGAAGCAGATATTTAACAAATTCTTTTTAAGACATTGGTATTTGTATGTCTATACTTTAAGTTTAGCAGTAATTACAGCCTATTTTTATAATTGGTATTCAACACCAGTTTATTATTCAAGCTGTACTGTATTAATTAAGGATGCAAGTAAACATTATAATTCCAATGATCTATTATCTCAACTAAACTCCTATAGTGCAGAAGGCGGACTTGACAATGAAATTGGAATTTTACGTTCTCGTAAATTAATTAGCAAAGTACTTACAGACCTTGATTATGGAAAGCTTTATTTCATGCAAGGTGATATTAAAGTTAGCGAGATTTATAAAGATAATCCGATACATTTAGATGTTGATACTTTATTTGATAATGGCTATCACATAAAAATGAATCTTGAAGTTTTAAATGATTATAAATATAAATTAACATTTAAAATTAAGAATCATGAATATCGTGGTTACTACCTTTTAGGAAAAAAAATACATACTGAAATTGGAGTATTTACAATTAATAAAACGGAAGCATTTGAAGATGCATTATTTAATCACAAACCATTTAAAGGTCGTGATTTTATTATTGAATTAACAGGATTGGCAGGTGTTACAGACGTTTATCAATCGATGCTTAAAGCAGATAAGGTTAGTGCGAATGCCACATTACTTCAATTATCAATTCAAGGTACAGTTCCTTCTAAGAATGAAGCATTTTTAAATAAACTATGCGAACTATATATCCAAAAAGGTATTGAAATTAAAAATGAATATGCAGTAAATACATTAAAATTTATTGATGAGCAACTTGGTTTACTTACCAATGATATTGATGTAAATGAAAATAATGTAGAGCAATTTCGAGTTAGACGAGGTATTACTGATTTAAATATTGAAGCGTCTTCCTATTTAAAAAGTGTTGAGAATTTCGACAATTCAATTTCCGAACTTCAAGTTCAATTAAGTTTTCTAGATTACCTTGAAAGATATGTATCAGGTGGTAAAGAATTATCAGGAAATATTTCTCCTGCAAGTATTTTGATTGATGATCCATTGCTCAGGAGTTTGATTATTAAATTAAATGAATTAGAGAACAAGAGAAAAGCTGCATTATCAATTGTTAAAGCCGACAATCCAATTCTTATCGGTCAGAATATAGAAATACAAAATACAAAAAGTGCATTAGTAGAGAACATTAAAAGTTTACGAAATGGTTTAAGAGCTTCTTTAAACGAAGCACTATCTCAAAAGGGAAATGTTCAAGGTAAATTAAGGTTACTTCCAGGGGCTCAGCGTGAACTACAAACCATGTTACGAGGATCGAATATTAAAGAAACCTTATATTCATACCTATTACAAAAGCGTGCTGAAACGGCTATTTTACTTGCATCTACTACAGCTGACAACCGTGTAATTGATACTCCAAGAACCTTTCCTCACCCTTTAAAACCAGTTAGAAGTTTAAGTTATACAATTGCATTTATACTTGGCTTAATAATACCAGCTTTAATAATTTATATAAGAGATTCTTTAAATGATAGAGTTAATGATAGATTCGATTTAGAAAGAATTACTTCTATACCAGTATTAGGTATGATCGGACTAAGTGTTTCAAAATCAAATTTAGTTGTAACTGAAAAACCAAATTCACATATTTCTGAAGCGTTTCGTTCTATTCGAACTAACATGCAATATTTTAATGCGAATAGCAAACAAAATACCATCATGGTTACTTCTTCAATTAGTTCTGAAGGAAAAAGTTTTTGCTCAATCAACTTGGCTGTTATGTTAGCAATGTCGGGTAAAAAAACAATTTTAGTAAGTTGTGACTTACGAAAACCAAAAATTACATTAGGCTTTGACTTTACTAGTGAAGTTGGATTAAGTAATTATTTAATTGGTATCTCAAATGAAAAAGATGTAATTCAAAACTCTGGAACTATTCCAAATTTAGATATTATTTTATCTGGGCCAAAACCTCCAAATCCATCAGAGTTAATTATATCTGAAAGAATGGACAATCTATTTGAATATCTAAAGAAAAATTATGATTATATAGTTTTAGACACACCTCCAATTGGCTTAATAACTGATGCAATGGTTTTATCTAAATATTCAGATATTAATATTTACGTAGTGCGACAAGGTGTAACCAGAAAACATCAATTAAATTTCATTAACAAATTATATCTAGAAGGAAAAATTAAAAATGTATGTATAATACTAAATGCCATAAAAGCAGCTAATAGCAGTTATGGATATGGTTATGAATATGCATATGGTTATGGATATGGCTACGGTTACGGCTATTATGAAGAAGATGATAAAAACAAAATGAAAGGACTTTTTGGTAGTCTCTTCAAAAGTAAAAAGAGTAGATCATGATGCAAATTTAAGCATCTAAAAAAAAAGTTGTGATTACAGCATTAATTGAGAAAGTTAAAAATATACTGAGGAAACATTTTGATACTGAATCCAAAAAGTTATTTAAAAACAGTTCATGGGTCTTTATAGCAAATACCTATGGAGTTGGTCTAGCTTTTTTAAAATCTGTGATTATTGCTCGTGGCTTAGGAGCTGAAGTTTTAGGAATTTATACAGTAGTTATTGCATTTGTAATTACTATTCAAGAAATAATAAAACTAAACGTTCCGCTTGGAATAATCAAATTCGGTTCTCATTATTTATCGTCGCAGAAACCAGAAAAACTTGTAGGCTTAATAAAGGGCAGCATTTTAGCAAGTATGGCTTCCGCAGCACTATCAGTAATTATAATATCCATTCTAACATGGCTAACCTATAATTATTTTTTTGATATCCCTGGATTAGAAAAATTTGTAATACTTTATGCGGTAATAAATGGCTTTGCCTTTTTAGATAATATTGGAAGAGCTACTTTAAAAATTTTTTATAAATTTAAAGTCAACTCAATTGTTCAAATGATCATGGATACTTTTGAATTTATAATAATCGGGTCTTGCATTTTCTATTTTAAAAACAATATTAATTACTTCTTTTATGCTGTAATTTTTTCAAAACTACTTAACTCC
>JANPGA010000151.1:0-2156 GCA_031423735.1 Bacteroidota bacterium
AATCAACGTATTGTTTTATTGTATTAAAAGCAAGTACTTTTAATTGTGCATGATTACTTAGTAGCGCAATTTCGGCATTATACATGGCAATGCTTCCTCCATCAACCGGAGGAAATGGAACACGTGTACAAAGTTGCAAAATCTTCATGCTTTTTTTAATGACTTAAACAATCGTTTAAAAAATTGTTTATAAACATCACTATCAAAAATTGCTGAGTCGTGAGTTGCTTTATAGATTAAAAACAAGCCCACAGGAAGAAGTATCATTGCAGAAAGCCACATACCTGAAAATGGACTTACGATACCTTCTTTAGCAAATTTTTCACCAGTGATACTTGTAACATGATAAACCAAAAAGAATGCGATTGAAATTACTAATGGCATTCCCATCCCTCCTTTTCTTATAATGGCACCTAATGGAGCACCAATAAGGAAAAGAATAAAACAGGCAATTGATAATGTTAATTTTCTATGCCACTCTACCTTGTATTTAGCAATTTGAAATCGACGTGAATCAAGATCCTCGTGAATTGATGTTAAATAGGATTGTAAAGTTCGAGCTTGACTCATCGCATTTTCAAACGCCATTGCGTCGCCTGGTATTGGATATTTTTCCATGATATTAACAGGCTGAACCTTATTAATATTTGCTAAATAGTTTTTCGAATCTCTAAGGAAAGTGAAGTATGGAACTAATGTTTTTATTGATTCTTTTTGTCGTTCAACATATTTTTGTTGAAAGCTATCAATAGAAAAGGTAAGTTGATTCATATTCATCATTTGTTGGCCACTTTTGAAAAGATCCTCATTAGTCCGGCTCAATTTAAACTGTGATAAATCGAAACTAATTTTGTATTCTTTAAAGTTAGTTCTCATTAATGGATGGATATCATTTCCATTTCTAATCTTTGATTGTTCTTCGTAACTACTGCCGTTAATCAGGTTTACTTTTAAATATTTTTGATCAGGAGTGGATTCCATTTTACCAGATTCTGCAACGACTATTTTACGATTACCTTGACCTAATGAATGATCATAAATCATAACATTATGGATTGTTTTACCGTCTCGATCCTTTTTTCCAACTTTTATACTGTAACCATCTATCCCACCATAAAAAATACCTTCTCGAATTGCCAATGAAGGTTTTTGCTGTCGGATATCATATAACAAAGAGCCCATCCGTAAATTGGTATATGGCAAAACATTATTCGAGAATATAAAAGCTGTTGCGCTTATCAATAATGCGACAATAAACAGAGGAGCCATTAACTTTTGCAATGATATTCCTGCTGCTTTACAAGCTGTTATTTCGAAATGTTCGGCAAGATTTCCAAATGTCATAATGGATGATACTAAAATCGCCAGAGGCAAAGCAAGCGGAACTAAATTGGCAGAAGTATAAAAGAGTAATTCAGCAATGACAAATCCATCGAGGCCTTTTCCAATTAGATCATCAATATACTTCCATAAAAACTGCATCAATAATACAAATTGAGCTATAAAAAACGTAAGAATAAACGGTCCGACGAAAGAACGTAAAATTAAAATATGGAGTTTCTTCACAAGTTTTGAATTCGTTTGGTTTGCAAAAATACCCTAAGTTTGGATATGCTTTATAAAGAAAACGAAAAGTCTATAGAAACATTACTAAATTCTTCACATTTATCCCTTTTAAAAGACAAGGAGCTGTTTTTGAGGAAACGCGAACTTTCGGATAAAATTGGGTTATTGCTTACCGAATGTATTGCCCCAATACGACTAGAAATTGATCGATATACTAAGATTTTACCTCTTGAAATAATAGATTCGAATGCGAAAATCACAAAGGGAGAAAATTATTTAGGGTTTCCTTGGACGATATTAGACTTTCCTAGAAAATTTGACAAAAAGGATATTTTTGCTTTAAGAACTTTCTGTTGGTGGGGAAATAGCTTCTCCATTACGCTTCATTTGACAGGGAAATACTTAGAAAAATATCGATCTACTCTATTTTCGAACTGGGAAGAAATGCAAAAAACCGATTTAATGATATGTATTAATTCGGACCCTTGGGAGCATCATTTTGAAAAAGAGAATTATTGTCCAATTAAGGAATGTAATCCAAACAGTGCTGAGTATGAAACAATGGCTGAAAGACTTAATTTTATAAAAAT
>JANPGA010000152.1:0-4042 GCA_031423735.1 Bacteroidota bacterium
CGTACTTCAGGGCTTTTTTATTGCTTAGTTAATTCCAGGTTGGTATGCTCTATTTTTATTGATCTTTTAAACTTATAAATTTGAATCGTATTAAACTATAATTGAATATGGAAATCTTAATAAATATATAGTCAGTAATAAATCAATTCCTATTAATTACCAGATATTAACTATTTTGGAATAATCTTTGACAACGAATAAAAAAATAAAATTTATGACACTTAAATTCCAAGCGATTGTATTAATTGCGCTCTCAACAATTTTTATTTCATGTTCGCCTAAGATCCCCTTTACTCAGTCAATTAGAGATCAATATAAATTAAGTCCTCAAGAAATCAAGCATATCCAATTTTATCTTTCAGATCCAATTGTTTTAAAGAGAGGAGAAAGCAAGGAGAATCAAAAAACAACTGATGACGGTACTTTAGTTGTTAAAAGTGGAAAAGATCTTGAACAAATTGTTTTTAAAAGAAATATTCCAGGAGCAGTGTCAGAAATCGTAGATGGTGAAAAGATGACTATTGCTTTTGAAGATGGAAATGAAAAATACCTCGTTTTTGGTAGTAATGGTGATCGTAACGGTTATTATTCCCTACAAGCAATTCAATGGAAAGGAGAGCGGGGGAAAATTAATTATGGAGGTCAAACCTATTTCTCAAATCCTGGCAGTAATCAAGCCATTTTACTTTTTAAAATGAAAAGTCTTCGAAATGTTAAGGTTGAAGAAAAAGTTGTTAAAGGAAAAAAAATAAATTAAACTATTTTATAGTTGCTAATGATCGTGAATTGTTTCATTCCATTCACGATCATTTTTTTGAAATAATATTAATGCTATGGCATAATTTATTATTTTTAATCAAAATTACGTTTATGTTAGTTGTAAATTATAATAGGTTGTCTTCTGTTTTATTTTCTATTGTTTTTTCTATCTGCTTTATTACTGTTTCAGCGCAACAAAATTTTACACGTAAAATTCTTCAACCGTGCTTTATCGGTCAAGCTGTAGTTAATGATTCATTAGGTAATATTTATTCTGCTGGCGTTGATCAATCCTTTAGAATTTTTGTCAATAAACTTGATAGTTCAAGTAATATCATTTGGAGTTTTACATATGGCAAACCTAATGCAAGAAATTTATTATTTGATATGGTGCTTTTAACAAATAACCAATTAATATTAGCAACTTCAATCGATGATGGCGTAACTTCAAGCTATCGTCAAGCAGTATTCATGAAAATTGATTCCCTAGGTCATTTAAAATATTCAATTAGTTATGGCGACACAATATCATCTTATCATACCCCCGCTTGTTTAATTCTTGATTCAACAGGATATACTTCACTTATTGCATTTGATAGCATTTCGGATGCTGGAAATAAAATCGTAAAATTTAATGCTAATGGTAGTGTTAAAATGGAAGCAAAATTGGGAAATTTTTCAAGTCCAACTTCGAAACTGATAAAGAGAGCGGATGGTTTTTATTGGATCTGTAATGAAAGTTTAAGTATCACTAGAGTTTCTCCAACTTTTACACTTCCTTACCAAGTAACAAATGAATTTATTAATTTTTTTGGACTCGAAATGCGTAAGTTTCTTTGGGCATCCGATACACTTTCTTATGTTGCTGGCGCTGAATTTTCAGGAGGTGCAGCCTTCGTAGGTTTTGTAAATCAATATCAGCAATGTGATTCTGTAAGATTATTTTCTATTGATCAATTTGGAGCTTGTAATTTTAAAATTTTGGATCTTAAAATGTTAAGTGATAGCAGCTGGATCGTATTGGGATTTGTTGATTATTGTTCACCTTCATTTAATTCAAAATATATTATTATGCATACAGATCATTCATTTAATCCCATTAAAACTGTTTATTTGAATGATAATTATTTACTTGAAAACTATGTGCCTACAGTAACTTCACTAGGCATAAACGACCAATTTAGTTTTTCTGCAACATTATCGGACACAACTGGTTTCCGTGGTAAACGTGTTGATGTGATTACTTTCGACCCATTATTAAAAAATGTTTGTAATGCTATTGACACCACAATTTTTGTGTTCTCCGACAATCAACGAAATTCTTTTGCAAATTTTCCATCATTAAGTTTATGGAATACACCCAAAGATCGAGCTGCAATTGTAGTGGATACAGTTAGCTTGGTAAATGGAACTTGTGCAGATTTATCACTTGGACTTAATGAAAATAAATTAATAATAAGTGCAACTGTATTTCCAAATCCTTGCAATTTTATTTTGAATTTTAAATGTAATAAAATACTGAAGAAAGATTTTAAAATTTACATCTGTAATATTTTAGGAAAAGTGATATATGAAAAATCGTATGCAAATATTTCTGACGATATTGTGTTGAAGATAAATGTTACTTCTTATGAAAATGGTGTTTATATTTTAAAAACTAATGATCCTGATTTGCATCCAATTCGATTCGTTAAAAATTGATATTTTTTAAATATCGGTTTTTAGCTTTCTTGTTTTTCTAATAGTTATAATCCCATGAGTTGCCACCGAAAGTAGAATTACAATACTGCCGACATAGAATCCAGTGTTCAACATTTTATTTTCATGAAAAATTATTATTGCTAGTATAATACTGTACAATGGCTCAAGGTTTACCGAAAGGTTCATAGTAAAAGCATCAAGTTTTTTTAACGCATGAAGTGATAAGGTAAAAGCAAAAGTGGTACAAAATACACTTAGAAGTACTAAGTAGAACAAGTCCATATTATTGGGTAATGTGAAAATGCTATGATTGAAATAGATCCATGCAGGCAAAATTAAAGTAAGAATTAAAAACCCAGTACCTAATTCGTAAAATGTAATTAAACCTGGATCATATTTCCCACTAATACGTTTATTTAGAATCGTAAAAAGAGCAGCAAGAAAAGCACTAATTAGCGATAAAATAATTCCTTTGAGGTAAAATTGTTGAACAGAAAAAATAATATAAATTCCTAAAATAACAGATAAGCCTAATATAATTTCTGATTTTTTGGGAAGTTTTCTATTCATAAGCGGATCTAGCAAAGCTGTAAACAATGCTACCGAAGAAAAGCAACTAATTGCAATAGATACGTTAGATGCTTTTATGGCTCCGTAAAATGTTATCCAGTGTAATGTGATTACTAAGCCTATTCCAGCTAATTTTTTTATTTCTTGAAAAGGAAGAATTTTAAATTTCTTTACATACTTAAGAAAAATAAACATTGCAGATGCGCTAAACAACATGCGGTACCAAACTAACAAGCCTTCATCCAAACTTATTGCTTTCCCAAGTATTGCAGTAAACCCCCAAAGCACAATTGCAATATGCATCTGGAAGTAAGCTTTACGCATCAGTTAAAAGCGAAGTAGGTTTTCGTAAAGTTCTTTTGTTGGCAATCCCATTACATTATAGTAAGAACCTTGTATATATTCAACACCAATCATTCCGATCCATTCTTGAATTGCATACGCCCCAGCCTTATCCATCGGTTTAAAGTTTTCTACATAGTAGGTGATTTCAGCATCACGTAAAGCCTTAAAAATCACATCCGTTTTTACGAAAAAAGATTCTGATTTTTTAGCTGACATTATGCAAACTCCTGTAATTACCATATGGCGTCGACCAGATAACAAGCGTAACATACGTTCTGCATCTTTAGCATCAGTAGGTTTTCCAAGTAGTAAATCATCAACTGCAACAAGAGTGTCGGCTGTGATAACAATTCCGCCATCTTGCACTTCTGCTTTAAAGGCTAATGATTTTTTTCTAGCAATAAACATTGCACTATCTTCTCTACGGAAATGAGCAGGAAAGTCCTCTTCAACTTCTTTTGCCATTGTAGTATAAGCAACGCCTAATTCTTTGAAAAGAAGTTCGCGGCGGGGAGAAGCAGAACCAAGGATAATCTTAGTTCCATTAAATTTTTCTTGTAAGGGATTCATATTGTTTATTGAAAGGAAAAATAAAATATTAACATCGACATTATGCCTGTAAACATAATCAATTTTGTAATTCGGCTGGCAGAAGAATACGATTTTA
>JANPGA010000153.1:0-10490 GCA_031423735.1 Bacteroidota bacterium
AATATCACCTTTTAATTTTTCAGGAGCATAACTACCACCTTTTATCTCAGGTTCAATTTTTAAAAATTCATTAATTCTTTCTTGAGATGCTGACGCTCGCTGAACAATAGTAACTACCCATCCTAACGATGCAACCGGCCAAGTTAACATAGTAACATACAAAACAAACTCGGCAATATTTCCAACGGTTAATCTCCCATTCATAACCTCTAAACTTCCCACATAAATTGTAATGATTGTACTTAAACCTACCAACAATAACATACTCGGCATAAAAAGAGCATTTACCTTTACTAATTCCATTGATAAATCGCGATATTCACTTGATTGATTTGAATAAGCCTTTAAAAATTGTTTTTCTCTAACATAAGCTTTTAATACTCTAATTCCCGAAAATGTTTCTTGTACAAACGTTGACAAATCTGATAATTTTGACTGTACGGCTTCGCTTCTTCTATTGATCTTATCATGAACATTATAAACCATAAATGACATGATTGGTAGAGGTAATAATACATAGAATGCTAATCTAGGATTTACACTTACCATCGCCCAAATAACTAGAATAAACATCACAATAAGGTTAATGGTATACATTATTGCTGGGCCAACATACATCCTCACTCTTCCAACATCTTCACTGATGCGATTCATTAAATCACCTGTATTATTACTAGTGTAAAAACTAAGTCCTAATTTTTGATAATGAGCATAAATTTCATTCTTCATATCATATTCAATATGACGAGACATAACAATTATGGTTTGACGCATAAGAAACATGAAAACGCCTTTCAAAATTGCCATTGATAAAACAAGTATCCCAAAAAGGAAAATATTGAAGGTGAGTAATTCATAAAAATCAGACTGCAAACCAAATCCATTAAAAAGACGATAAGTATCGATATTTCCAGCAACAACATCTAAGGCATTTCTAGTTAATTGAGCTGGAAAAATTCCAAATAAGTTGGAAATAGTAACGAATAGTATTCCCCATCCTAGATGTTTACTATACTTTAAAAAATATTTATTGAGGGATTTTAAGTCTTTCACAAGGCAAATAACTGGTTTTCAATTAACAAACAACTATAACAACCTAAATACATCGGATGGTGATACAAAAGTAGCGGATTTTGAATTGATAGTTGACTAGAAATAGCTTAAAAGTAATTACATCGTGAATCAAAATAAGTTACCTTTGCCCCCCTAAGAATTAGATAAAAATATCGGTTCATGATCGAAGTTAAAGAACAAAATTCTACCGCAGCATCAATTGCTCCCGTAGCCTCTAATGTGTTTGATAGTGTTTCTGGCAGCCGCCACGAACAGGTTGTTTTTTGTAACGACCCCGAAACAGGACTTCGCGCAATCATCGCTATACATAATACAGTACTTGGACCAGCATTAGGCGGCACACGTATGTGGATGTACAAAACAGAAAGTGAAGCCTTAAATGACGTTTTACGTTTATCGCGTGGAATGACTTACAAAGCTGCTATTTCAGGTCTTAACTTGGGTGGTGGTAAAGCGGTTATTATTGGTGATAGTCGTTTACATAAATCAGAAGCGCTATTCCGTAAGTTTGGTCGTTTTGTAAATAACTTAAACGGCAAATACATTACTGCTGAAGATGTAGGAACAAGCACAAAAGACATGGAATACATTGCAATGGAAACTAAGCATGTAACAGGTCTTCCTGAGTCGATGGGTGGTGGTGGAGATCCTTCTCCAGTTACTGCTTATGGCGTTTATATGGGAATGAAAGCTTCCGCACAATTTGCATGGGGAACAGATAGTTTAAGTGAAAAAAAAGTTCTAGTTCAAGGTGTTGGTCATGTTGGTGAAAACTTGGTTAAAAACCTAATTAAAGAAGGTGCTAAAGTTTTTATTAGTGATATTAATGAAGAACAATTGAAAAAAGTATCAACTGAATTTGGCGCTCAAATTGTGCCTGCCGATTCAATTTATGATATGGATATTGATATTTACGCACCTTGCGCACTTGGAGCAACTTTAAATACTGAAAATATCAATCGTTTAAAATGTTCAATTATTGCTGGAGCAGCGAATAATCAATTAGCTGATGAAACAATTCATGGACCATTATTAATTCAAAAAGGCATTACTTATGCTCCTGATTTTTTAATTAATGCTGGTGGATTAATTAATGTATATTCTGAATTAGACAATTATAATCGTCAAAGAGCACTTACTCAAACTGAACATATTTATAATGTTACGCTTGACATTCTAAAGAAAGCTAAAGCAGAAGGAATCCACACTCAATTAGCTGCAACGCAGATGGCTGAAAAACGTATTACAGATATCAGTAAAGTTAAATCTAGTATGTAAGATAATTTCATTACTAAAATTAGCATTTGCTATTTTAAAGATGATTCATAATAAATTATTCATTGTTCGTGGTTATTGTTTTCTACGAAATCAAAATATTGGAGCTATTAAATGTTAAGTAGAAGGCATCTTCGAATTCGTGTTATGCAGGCTGTTTATGCCTATCACCAATCGGAGCCAAAAGATATTCGTTACACAGAGCAGGAATTACTTAACGGAACTAAAAAGATTTTTGAATTGTACCTTATGGTGATGCAATTTTTCTTAGAAATGGCTCATCAAGAGGAAGTATATTACGACGATCTTCCTGCTAGCGCTGTTACTGGCGAAAGAAAAAAAGCTGAATTCCTACTTAAAGATAATGCCTTTATTTCATGGCTTTCTGAAAACAGAAAATTTAGTGATTTAATTAAACAATATAAAATAAGTTGGCAAAGCGAAAACGATCTTATCAAAAAAGCGTTTTTTCATTTACGTCAATCTGATTCCTACGTTGTTTATTCAAATAGCATCGGTTCAGATCGCCTAAAAGACATTGCATTTGTAGAATGGATTTACAAAGAATTATTTATCAATGTAGATTTTATTCGTCATATGCTAGAAGAACGTACCATCTATTGGTCGGAAAGTCTTGATTTGGCAGAAACATTACTTAACAGAACACTTGAATCAGGTAAAGCTGATGGTGAATTTAAAATTTTGCCACTTTACAAGGACGAAGAGGATGATATTAAATTCATGAAAGAATTGGTTCAAAAAACCATTCGTGATGATGATTATTTTCAACAGTTAATTTCAGATAAAACAACCAATTGGGATGCTGATCGAATAGCTATGGTTGATATTATTTTGATGAAAATGGCACTTTGTGAAATTCTAAATATTGCCTCCATCCCAATTAAAGTAAGCATTAACGAATATATTGATATCTCAAAAGACTACAGTACGCCAAACTCCAAAGGGTTTATTAATGGTGTAATTGATAAAATAGTTATTGAGCTTAAAGAGCAAGGGAAAATTCAAAAAACAGGAAGGGGATTAGTTGAATAAACACTAAAATTATGAAAAAAATTGCCATTTATTTCTTCGTAAGTTGTGTATTATTAGTGACAGCTTGTGGCGAAAAAAAACAAGATGATAACGCAACACATGTTTCGCCTGACATCATAAATAATCCAGCAACAGCCTCTGGAAATAAGCAAGAAAATGCAATGCCTAAATTTGAATTTGAGCAAACAGATTTCGATTTTGGAAGCATTAAATCAGGCGATGTAGTAACTCATGAATTTAAATTTAGAAATAGCGGAGATGCTGATCTTGTTATTTCGCAAGCAAAAGGTTCTTGTGGATGTACTGAACCAGAATATTCAAAATCTCCTATCAAACCCGGTGAAACAAGTCAAATAAAAGTGACTTTTAATAGTGAAGGTATGGCAGGACAACTCTCAAAAACGGTAACACTTTTAGCCAACACTATTCCGAATACAAAAGTTTTAACAATTAGTGCAGAAGTATTAAAAAAATAAAAATAGAACCACAAAAAAAAATGATTAATACAATTTTATTACAAGCAACAGCAGGAAATCCAGCGGTACAACAACTATTAATGATCGGAATGATCGTGGTAGTATTTTATTTTTTCATGATTCGTCCTCAGATGAAAAAAGCAAAGACAGAAAAATCGTTTAAAGAAAGTCTTGGTAAGGGTGATAAAGTAGTTACCATTGGAGGAGTTCACGGTAAAATTATTGAAGTTCAAGATAAAACTTTCATTCTTGAAATTGACCAGAATGTAAAAGTAAAAATTGAGAAATCAGCAATCTCTGCAGAAGCAACGAAACAATATCAGCAACCTGAAGAAGTAAAAAAATAAATTCTTTCATTGCTTTCGGTATATTCGTATAAAGCAATTTCATTTTGGAACAAACAAATAGCATTTTTTCTTTTACCAGATTACAAGCGAATAAAAAACTTGTATCCTTTTTGCTTTGTGTTTTATTAGCCGCACTTATTTGGTTTATAAATGCTTTAAATAAAATTCAAACTACAACCGTTGAAGTAAAAATCGATTACAATCAATCATGGTTAAAATCATGGAGTTCCGGTGTGCAACCTTCAAAAGTTACTCTTGAAATTAGCGGAAGAGGATTTGATTTAGCAAATTTTTTCATTAAAAATTCTCATCCAGAAATTATTATTAATGAAGAAGGCTTGTTTAATGATAAATCAGAACTTTCAACATTAGAACTAATAACTCCAATATTTTCAAAATTCGGAAAAGAAATTAGCATAATTCGAACATCACCATCAACAATTCCACTTCCATCTGGAAAACCATTTTTCAAGAAAGTTGCAATCAAGCCATCATTTGAAATAAGCCTTAATTCAGCTTATATGATTTCAGGCCCTGCTGTATGTGTACCGGATAGTATTTTATTATCTTCAAGAGAAAGATTACCTGATACTTTAAAATCAATAAATACGTTACCATTTAAAAAAGGAAATGTATCTACGAAAGTATTTGGATCTATTGGCATAAGCCTTCCTCCTCAATTTAATATCATCTCCGAACTAAAATCTGTATGGATCTATATTCCTGTAGAAAGAGCAACTGAAAAAGAAATATCAGTTTCCCTCCTACCCGACTTTATAAATGGTGGCAATGTTGAATTAATACCTTCCATTGTAAAACTTACGTGTAGGGTTCCATTAAGTAGATATGATCAAACAACCAATGATCAATTTATGGTTACCGCTTCAATAACTTCTTCCAATCAAAAAAAAGCTGTTGTTTCTGTAAAAAATGCTCCATTTTGGGCTGAACATGTTTCAATTAAACCAGCTACTGTTGATTATTTTTATCATAATTAAAGATGTTAAACGTAGGAATCACAGGAGGAATTGGAGCAGGAAAAAGCATAGTTTGCAAATGCTTCGAGCTGTTAAATATCCCTATTTATAATGCTGATTTTGCAGCTAAAAAATTGATGAGTGAAAATCCTGATCTAAAAATTAAACTGAAAGAAAATTTCGGTGATGAAGTTTTTCTATCAAATCTTAACTTAAATAAAACTTATCTTGCCGAAATAATTTTTAATAATGAAGATCAATTAAATTTATTAAATTCTCTTGTTCATCCTTTTGTTGCCAACGATTTTAGCCTTTGGAAAAAGAGTCATCCATCAGCTCCATATCTCATTCGTGAAGCAGCAATACTATTTGAATCGGGCACATGGAAAGACCTTGACTTTATTATCCTTGTTGACGCTCCTATCGAATTACGAATTCAAAGAGTGAAGTTACGTGATCATCGGTCCGAAGCAATTATTCAAGCAATTATCGACCGACAATGGAATTCAGAAAAAAAGCGTAATTTGGCAGATGCAATTATTGAAAATGATAATCATCATTTAGTTTTACCACAGGTGATAAACCTGCATTCTAAATTTTTGAATTATGGAAGTTAACGATGCACCTTTAGAAAGAAGTCCATATGGTTTTCACATTCCTGGAACTTCTATTTATTTAGACCCCAAACAACCTGTTGCTTGTGCAGTAATAAGCCATGCACATGGTGATCATGCAATACCTGGCCATGATACCGTTTTTTGCACCTATCAAACAGCTAAATTATTAAGAGCAAGATTTCAAAATTTTGCCTTTAAAATTGTTACTCCTAAATATCATGAAATATTTGAAATTGAAGGAATAAAGTTTCGTTTTGCTTCAGCTGGTCATATGCTTGGCTCGGCTCAAATAGTTTGGGAAAAAGATAATATAACAACAGTATATACCGGGGATTTTAAACGTCAGCATGATGATAGTTGCGATCCCTTTGAAATTGTAAAATGTGATAATTTTATTACAGAAACAACTTTCGCTCAACCTGGAAAAATTCACCCACCTCCTGCAGATTGCCTTCTTGCATTAAAAGATTATCCCCCAACAAATTTTGTTGTTGGAGCATATACACTTGGAAAATCGCAACGATTAACGCAACTCATAAATAAGCATCTACCTGAATTTAAAGTTATGCTTCATACCAAGATGGTGAAATATCATAAATTGTATGAAGAAGCTGGTTTTGCACTCGGTAATTGGACCACATTTCAGCGCCAAATATTCAGAAAGGAAAAAGGAATTATTTATTTAGTTCCACCACCAGTTTTACAAAACTATCTTCCATCGGCGGGATATTTAAGAGGAATGACCTCAGGTTGGGAACATTTACAATCCGGTTATGAACTTTCATTACCTATTAGTGATCATGCCGATTGGAATGAACTATTGCAAACCATAAAAGATACCACTGCAAAAAATATATACACCGTTCATGGTGAGGATGAGGCTTTGAAAAATTATTTATCATCACCAGATATTCGTGTTACTTCAATTATTTAATGATAAAAATATTAAGCGCTGAACAACTTCAATTAGCTGATCAATCTACTATCAATAATGAACCGATAAGTTCTATTGATTTAATGGAAAGAGCGGCGAAATCGTGTAACGATTGGTTATTAAATTTTTTTCCTGCTGGTATCGATTATATCTTTTTTTGCGGTAGAGGGAATAATGGTGGAGATGGGTTAGCACTTGCAAGATTACTCTTTCAAAAAGGAAAAAACATTCAAGTTTTTATTCTGAATTTCGCTGGAAACCCTTCAGCCGATTTCACAACTAATTTAGATCGGCTAAAAAAAATTGCACCATTCTCCATTTTTGAGGTGGATGAAAATTTCGAATTCCCTAAAATTAATTCAGGTATCATATTGATTGATGCATTGTACGGCATAGGCTTAAACAAACCCCTTTCTAAATCAGTAATGAATTGGGTTAAGAACATAAATAAGTCGGGAAATATAATAATAGCAATCGATGTACCTTCAGGTTTATTTATTGATCAACCTACCGAAAATCTGGAAGAAACTATTCATGCAAATTTTACGCTCACTTTTCAATTGCCCAAACGCTCATTCTTCTATCCAGAATATGCAATTGCAACTGGGATTTGGGAAGTATTAGATATAGGCCTCGACAAATCTTTTCTTGAAGTAGCAGATTCAAAAACCTTTCTTTTAACTGAAGCAGATATTCGCGAATTACTTCGACCAAAAGCATTATTTGGACATAAAGGACAATTTGGCCATGCATTAATTCTTGCTGGAAGTTATGGTAAAGCAGGAGCAGCAATATTAGCAGCTAAGGCTTGTCTTCGAAGTGGTGCTGGATTAGTAACTCTTCGAGTAGCTGAAAATTTAGTGAACCCCATTCAAACGGCAATTCCAGAAGTCATGCTCATTCCGGATTCCGAAAAAAATTATTTAAGTACTCCAATTATTCCAGGAAATTATACAGCCATTGGGATTGGGCCAGGGATAGGAATTGATAAAGAAACTGGCAATGTTTTAAAACGATTAATTCAAGATGTAAATTTACCAATGGTTTTTGATGCGGATGCACTGAATCTATTAGCAGAAAACCCAACATGGCTTTCCTTCATTCCAGGAGGAAGTATTTTGACGCCACATATTGGTGAATTTAAACGTTTAGCTGGAAATTACCCTAATCCATTTGATCGTTCCAATGCCCAAAAAGAATTTGCAAAAAAATACAATTGCTATGTATTACTTAAAGGAAAATATAGTGCGATTGCTTGTCCTGATGGTTCATTAATATTTAATCCTACAGGTAACCCAGGAATGGCTACTGCTGGTTCTGGAGACACATTAACAGGAATTATTACTAGTTTTTTGGCACAAGGTTATTCATCCTTCCAAGCGGTAATTCTAGGGGTTTATATTCATGGGTTAGCTGGTGATTTGGCAGCAGAAACTTTAAGTGAACATACAATGATTGCAAGTGATATTATTGACTTTTTACCAGGAGCTTTTAAAACACTTACTTCTTAAAATAAAATAGAAAATAAGTTCAAAGAATTTATTGCAGTACATCTACACTTCCTGCTCCTTCCCTTATAACTTTAGGATCTCCATCAGTGCAATCGATTACAGTACTTGCTAATATCTTTCCATAACCACCATCCACAGTTAGTTCAACAAGGTTTTCATATTGCTCATTAATTTCCTGAGGATCGGTTGGGTATTCAATCAATTCGTCGATATGATGCAATGAAGTAGCAACTAGCGGATGACCTAATTCGGCAATAATTTCCTGAATAATTTTATTATCGGGAATCCTTAATCCAATTGTTTTCTTCTTACTTCGAAACATCGAGGGTACTTCATTACTAGCATCGAGGATAAAAGTATAAGGACCAGGCAATGCTCTATTTAATAACTTATAAATGCTTCGATCAAAGGATTTAGTAAACTGTGAAATATTACTTAAATCGGAACATAAAAGAGAAAAATTGGCCTTTTCAGGTTTTACTTCTTTAATCCTACAAATTTGTTCAAATGCTTTGTATTGAAAAAGATCACAAGCTAATGCATAAATAGTATCAGTAGGTAAAATAACAACAGCGCCTTTTTTTAGTGCTTCTACCACTTGTTTAATCTTGCGAGCATCAGGATTTTTAGGATGAATTTCTAAAAGCATGATACAAAGATACGATTGTTACTCTCTAAAAAATGTTTTTTTTGAAATTGGGTCTAATTGAAAATTGAGGTAACAACAAAAAAGCATAAAAAGAATAAAACCAAATCTGATAAGTTTTTATTCTTAATCTAATTTATTTTATTAAAAAAACCGCTGAATAAATAAATATCCAGCGGTTCTTTATTATTAACTTAATTATTCATTTATGGTGTAACAAATGTAATTTCATTACCATAAGCTGTACCTATACCATTTGTTGCATAGGAACGAACAAAATATGTAGTACCAGTGGTTAATCCACTTAAATTACTAACGAATAAACCTGTACCAGTTCCATCTAATGTAATTGAATTTGCTATTGTAGGATTTGGAGAAGTTCCATAACACACTCCTCTTACAGTTACAGCAGAATTACCATCACTAGTTATATCTCCACCACTAGTTGCTGTAGTTGAAGTTATTGCGGTAATAGCAGTTGTTGATAGTACTGGAACACCTGGAGTGGTAAAAGAGAATTCGTTTCCATATCCATTTCCTGCACTGCTAGTTGCATATGCACGTACATAATAAGTTGTTGACAGGCTTAATCCTGAAATTGCACTAACGAAATTACCAATACCAGTACCATTGGTAGTTATGAAATTACTTGTATCTGGTGAAGGAGAAGTACCATAACAAACTCCGCGAGCTGTTATAGGTGCACCACCACCATCAAGGGCAATTTTACCACCACTCGTAGCTGTTGCGGCAGTAATTGATTTCACAGTATCAGTTGTAACAACTGGTTTTGTGAAAGCAACGGTAGTAAATATTACTTCGTTACCATAAGAAGTACCAACACTATTAGTAGCATAAGCTCTTACATAATAAGTAGTGCCTTCAGTTAGTGCAGATAAACTACTAGTATAGGAACCGTAACCAGTACCGTTAGAAGTAATGCTATTTGATATTGTAGGATTAGAGCTAGTACCAAAACAAATACCTCTTGCTGTAACTGCAGAACCTCCATCATCAAGTACATTTCCACCACCAGAACCAGCAAAATAAGTTATAGCTGTAATTGCAGTAGTTGAAACAACCGGACTACTAGTAGCAACGGTTGAAAAAGTTAAATCATTACCATAAGAAGTACCAACGCTGTTTGTTGCATAAGCACGTACATGGTAAGTTGTACTTGGAGTTAGTCCAAAGATGATATTAACAAAATCATTTGTTACAACACCACTAACAGTATAATTATCAGCTAACGATGGATTAGCATTGGGTCCATAACATAAACCACGAGCAATAATTTTGTCATTTCCATCACTTGAAATCGAACCACCACTAGTCGCAGCAGAAGTTTTTATATAAGTTACATCATTCGTAGACAAAACGGGTAAGGACAGAACAGCAGGTGCTGGAGCTTCATCTTTATCCTTTTTACATCCTATGAACTGAATGCTACTAAAAAGCAGAAGTGCAATTGCTAGAAGGTTTATTTTTTTCATGTGCTAAATCTAAGAGTTACTTTTTACTTTAATTTTGATCCGTTTTTTTAGGTGGGTTCTGGTCTCCACTAATTAACCTATCAATCC
>JANPGA010000154.1:0-17405 GCA_031423735.1 Bacteroidota bacterium
TGAGACCAGCCCGTCTGCCACCCCGATAGCTATCGGGGCCGCCTAAGTTTATACAAATTTAGCTCGAAGCTTATTAACCATTTCAGGAAATTGTTTCAGATTTTGGATATAAATTTTACTCCGCATTTTTTTTAATATGCGTTTCTATCATCCTTGCTTTATTGTATTCTAATTCATTGATACAAAAATAGACTTCCCAATCATCGGTTTTTGAAGTAAAACTCGACTCGAAATCTTTATTAAAATGTTGCTCGATTCGAAATTCTAAGTCTTTACAACTCCCAATGTAAAAACGATTTAACTTTTCTGAAAATAAAATATATACCGATGCCATCCTGTATTAAACAAAAAAGGCCTCTTAGAAATAAGAGGCCTTCCGTACCCAGTGCCGGAGTCGAACCGGCACGGTTTCCCACAGGTGTTTGAGACCAGCGCGTCTACCAATTCCGCCAACTGGGCATTTTGACAACTATTAATTTAAAGAACTATTTTAACTCTTCCCGCGTCTACCATCCCGATAGCTATCGGGACCGCCAACTGGGCATTGTGATAGTCAATAATTTGACTTAGAACAACTTACGAATAAATTCGCATTTACTCTTCCAAAATCACTTCCGATCGGGGATGCGAAAATAGTAATTTTACTTGCGCAAAAAAGGTTTTTCACATAGGATTGTTAATTCAAGGTATTTTTCCTTTCTTTGCAGCCCTTTTTCCAACTAAAATAAATGGCACGACAAGTAAAGATATTCTCAGGTACTGGATCAAAATACCTTGCAGAGCAAATCGCTGATTGCTACGGAGCTCCCCTCGGTGATGCTAATGTGGTGCGATTTAGTGATGGAGAATTTTCACCTTCATTTGACGAAAGTGTACGAGGTTGTGATGTCTTTCTTATTCAAAGTACGTTCGCGCCATCTGATAATTTATTTGAATTGCTTTTATTAATTGATGCAGCTAAAAGAGCTTCAGCACATTATATTACTGCAGTTATTCCATATTTTGGATTTGCCCGTAGTGATCGTAAAGATAAACCAAGAGTTGCTATTGCTTCTAAATTGGTTGCCAATCTTTTAACCACTGCAGGAGTTACCCGAATTATGACCATGGATCTTCATGCACCTCAAATTCAAGGCTTTTTTGATGTTCCAGTTGACCATCTTGACGCTTCTTCTATCTTCGTTCCTTATATTAAAAGTTTAGATCTTCCTAATATGATGATCTGCGCGCCTGATATGGGTGGTGTTCATCGTGCTCGTAGCTATGCTTCCTATTTTAGCGTAGATATGGCAATTATCGATAAGCATCGTAAACGTGCGAATGAGATTGAAAGTATGCACATTATCGGTGATGTTACAGGACGTGATGTAGTTTTAGTGGATGATATTGTAGATACTGCAGGAACTCTTACTAAAGCAGCAAGTTTATTGATAGATAATGGTGCCGCAAGTGTACGCGCTTTCTGTACTCATCCCGTTTTAAGCGGAAAAGCTTACGAACGTATCCAAGATTCAAAGCTTACCGAAATTGTGGTTTGCGATACTATACCATTGCGTCAGCAATGTTCAAAAATTAAACAGCTGCCAACAGCTGCATTATTTGCTAAATGTATTCAACGTGTTTACGCGTACGAATCCATTAGCTCTCTCTTTGTAAAAGCATAATCTATTACATTACAATGAAAACGATTGAAATTAAAGGCACTACACGCGCTGAAATCAGCAAACAAGAAGTAAAAACTTTGCGTGATAATGGTAAAGTGCCATGCGTACTCTATGGTGGTGAAGGACAGATACATTTCTCTGTACCAGCATTCGACTTCAGAGACTTAATCTACACTCCAGAAGTTCACATGGTGAATTTAGAAGTAGATGGTAAAAAATACCTTGTTACTTTACAAGATATTCAATTTCACCCAATTACGGATGCTATCCGTCACATCGACTTTTTGTTAGTTGTGAAAGATAAGCCTGTAACGATGAGCATTCCCGTGAAATTCACAGGTGCTTCTGAAGGTGTGAAAATGGGAGGTAAATTGGTTATGAAAATGCGTCGCATGAAAGTGAAGGCTAATCCTGATGCAATGCCAGACTCAATTACTGTTGATATTTCTACTATGAAAATCGGAAGTAACATCCGTGTTCGTGATATTAATGCTGCAGGTGTAACTTTCCTTGATTCGCCAAACAATGTTGTAGTGACAGTCCGCATGACACGTAATGTGGCAGCTGACGCTACTCCAGCAGGTAAATAATCACTGATAAAATATAGTTCAGAGGAATCCATCACCGGGTTCCTCTTTCTGTTTTAAAGTCAAACCTCTAAAATTAGTTAATATAACCCCTGAATTCCTCCACAGTGAAGTATCTAATAGTAGGACTCGGAAACATTGGCTCAGAATACGAACATACTCGTCATAATGTAGGATTTGATGTGGTTGAAAGCCTTGCTAAATCTTTGGAGGTACCATTTTCAAGTAATAAAAAAGCATGGGTAGCTGAAGGTCGCCACAAAGGCAGATCTATAGTTTTGATAAAGCCCACAACCTATATGAACCTATCCGGTGAAGCTGTAAGATTTTGGATGCAGGAATTAAAAATATCAATTGAAAACACGTTGATAATAACGGATGACCTAGCTCTTCCTTTTGGCGCTTTAAGATTAAGACCAGGAGGAAGTGCTGCAGGCCATAATGGATTGACGAACATTATTGAATGCTTAAATACTGACAAATTTGGCAGATTACGCTTTGGGATTGGAAATGATTACCCTAAAGGTCGTCAAGTAGAATATGTTTTAGGTAAATGGAGAACCGAAGAAGCTGTCATTTTAAAGGAGCGAATTAATTTGGCTGAAGATATTGTGAAGGGTTTCGTCTTAATGGGTATCCAAAACACAATGAATACGTACAACAACAAGTAACGGCAAGGTATTTGCCTTAGGCGAATTATCAATTTCAAACCAAAAAACCATGAAACGAATTTTTTACTCTACAATAATTACATTATCCTTTCTTACATCAATTACATTATTAGCACAAGTTAATGATGTAAACTTAACAGAAAGCTCAAGTATAGTAACTCTTAAATCAGTAAATCAAGAAGTTCAACTTTCAATTTATCCTCAACCTTCAAATGGGGAAATAAATTTAAGTTATAGTGAGATTCAAAATCAAAATCCAAAAGTTCTAGTGTATGACCTTTTAGGAAACCTAGTAAATAATATTGAAACTGAAAGATTAAACTCAACAACATTTGCTTTGGATTTGTCTCAAAAAAAACCAGGTTATTACTTTATTAAAATTCAAAGTGAAAGTGGAACTGTTTCTCGAAGAATTACTATTAAACCATAAAATATTTCGTTGCAAAAAAAAGGCTGCTTCAATTTGAAGCAGCCTTTTTTTTATAGTTATCTATTTATTTCAACTTAAATGTTTCCATAAATTTAGTTGTATAATTTCCTTTTCTAAAATCTTCATTCTGCATGAGCTGTTGATGAAACGGAATAGTGGTTTTTACTCCTTCAATTACAAATTCACTTAAAGCACGTTCCATGGTTTGGATCGCCTCTTCACGTGTTTGAGCAACTGTAATAAGTTTAGCGATCATCGAATCATAATATGGAGGAATGGTATATCCAGCATAAATGTGTGAATCTACACGAACTCCATGTCCACCTGGCTGATGTAAAACTGTTATCTTACCTGGAGAAGGGCGAAAATCATTATACGGATCTTCTGCATTGATGCGACATTCAATAGCATGCATGGCTGGGAAGTGATTTTTTCCTGAAATTGGAACCCCCGCAGCGATTTTTATTTGTTCTTTTATTAAATCATAGTTAATAACTTCTTCTGTTACGGGATGCTCCACTTGAATACGAGTATTCATCTCCATAAAGAAAAACTTACCATGCTTATCAACTAAAAATTCTATGGTACCAACACCTTCATAGTTAGTAGCCAAAGTAGCCCTAATTGCTGCATCACCCATTTCTTCACGTAGCTTTTCAGTCATAAAAGGAGAAGGAGTTTCTTCTGCCAACTTTTGATGACGACGTTGAATAGAGCAATCACGTTCACTTAAGTGACAAGCTTTTCCATATTGATCACCTGCAACTTGAATTTCTATATGACGAGGTTCTTCAATAAACTTCTCCATATACATTCCATCATTCCCAAAAGATGCTGCGGCTTCTGTTTGCGCTGTTTCTAATGCTTTTTCAATATCTTCTTCTTTCCAAACAACACGCATTCCTTTACCACCTCCACCAGCCGTGGCCTTCATGATGATTGGATAACCAATTTCTAAAGCGGTTTTTTTAGCATCTTCGATACCAGTCAATAAGCCTTCTGACCCAGGAATAGTAGGAACTCCAGCTCTTTTCATCGTTTCCTTTGCATTGGCTTTATCACCCATTGCATCAATTTGAGAAGGAGTAGCACCAATAAATTTAATTCCATGTTCATGGCAGATCGCAGAAAACCTAGAGTTCTCAGATAAAAAACCATAACCAGGGTGAATAGCATCTGCATTGGTAATTTCTGCAGCAGCAATAATTCGAGGAATATTAAGATATGAATCTCTACTTGCAGGAGGTCCGATACAAACAGCTTCATCAGCAAAACGCACATGAAGACTTTCTTTATCAGCGGTTGAATAAACTGCTACAGTTCGGATATTCATTTCCTTGCAAGTACGAATAATGCGCAAGGCGATTTCTCCGCGATTAGCTATAAGGATCTTTTTAAACATAATTCGTTTTGGAAATTTGAAGATTTTCTAGTTCTAAAATGAGAAAGTTAAAAATCATTTTTTCAAACCAAAATTTCAAATGATTAAGGATTAAGAAGGATCTACAAGAAATAACGGTTGATCATATTCAACTGGGGATGAATTATCAACCAATACTTTTACGATTTTTCCAGATATTTCCGATTCAATTTCATTGAATAATTTCATTGCTTCAATGATGCATAACACTTTCCCTGCTTTTATTTCATCTCCAACATTCACAAATAATGGTTTTTCAGGTGTTGATGAACGATAGAAAGTACCAATCATTGGACTTTTAATTGTAACAAAATTGGCTTCATTACTAGTTGGAGCAGCAGATGCAACAGGCGCAGCAGGAGCCTCTGTAGTTACAGGAGCTTGATATGCTGGAGCCGCAGGTGCCAATGCAGGTGCTGGCATAGTAGTAAAGTACTGATCAGCAGGTCGAGCACTTGCATTTTTGATGGTAATTTTTATCTCTTCCGTTTCGAGGCTTACCTCGCTCACACCGGATTTTGATACAAATTTTATAAGCTCTTCAATCTCTTTCTTATTCATTTCAATCGTATTTATTAGGTAAATATAATAAAACACCAAACAATTGGCTACTTTTTGCTGTCATATGCCCATTTCACCCAAATTGAACCCCAGGTAAACCCGCCACCGAAAGCTGCGAGTATAATGTTATCTCCCTTTTTAAACTTGTCTTCCCATTCCCATAAACAAAGAGGAATCGTTCCATTAGTAGTATTACCATATCGTTCAATATTGATAACTACCTTTTCATCTGGAAGGCCCATTCGACGAGCTGTTGCATCAATAATACGCTTATTTGCTTGATGGGGAACTAACCAAGAGATATCTTCAGCAGTTAAATTATTCTTTTCTAAGATTTCGGCACTTACATCTGCCATATTAACAACAGCAAATTTAAATACTGGCTGCCCTTCTTGATAAATAAAATGTTCCTTATTGTCGACCGTTTCATGTGATGCAGGACGAACACTTCCTCCTGCTTTTTGATGGAGATGAATTCTTCCAGAGCCATCACTTCTTAAAATAGAATCCATAATTCCATTTCCTTCTTCGTTGGGTTCAAGTAAAACGGCACCACCACCATCTCCAAAAATAACGCAAGTTGTACGATCGGTATAATCGACAATTGATGACATTTTATCGGCACCAACTACAATTACTTTTTTATGCTGACCAGTTTCAATAAATTTAGAGGCGGTACTTAACGCATAAATAAAGCCTGAACAAGCAGCACTGATATCAAATCCCCATGCGTTTTTAGCACCAACTTTATCTGAAATAATATTAGCTGTAGCAGGGAATTGCATGTCGGGAGTAGTAGTTGCACAAATGATTAATTCAATTTCATCAGCAGAAATACCACGTTTTTTCAATAGTCCATTAATAGCATTTACTGCGATATCAGAAGTGCCCTTTCCTGGATCCTTTAAAATTCTTCTTTCTTTAATTCCTGTGCGACTTAAAATCCATTCATCATTTGTATCGACTAGTTTTTCTATTTCTTTATTATTAAGAACATAGTCAGGAACCCATCCGTTTACAGCTGTAATTGCCGCTCTAATTTTAGTCATATTTAGTTGCTAATACTCTCTTGTAATGCAGTAGCTATTTTTTCAGTAAGACCTGCAGCAGTAACACGTTGAGTAATATGAATCATGTTTTTTATTGCTCGAGCATTTGAAATTCCATGAGCAATAATTACTGGTGCATTTACACCTAAAACTGGTGTTCCGCCATAATTTTCATAATTAAAGCGATCAAAATATTCATCTTTAATTTTTCTTTTAAGAATTAGGCTATAGAATGATTCGGCAAGCTTTAGAATTACATTTCCTGTAAAGCCATCGCAAACGATAACATCTGCTTTATCATTAAAAAGATCTCGGCCTTCGAGATTACCTATGAAATTAATTTCTTTAGTTTGCTTTAAAAGTTGATGAGTAGTTTGAGAAAGCAAATTTCCTTTTTCTTCCTCTTCTCCAATATTCATTAAACCAACATTTGGCTTAGGAATATTATATACATGTTCTAAAAAAATACTTCCTAAAATTGCAAATTGCTGAAGCATTTCTGGTTTGCAATCTGCGTTAGCTCCAGCATCTAAAAAAACGCCCCATCCACCATTTTCTTTTGGGATGAGAGAACATATTGCTGGTCGTAGTATTCCTGGAACAGCCTTCACGGAGAACAAAGCTCCAACCATCATTGCACCACTGTTTCCTGCACCTGCAAAAGCATCAATTTTACCAGCCTTGAGATATTCAAAACCTCTTGAAATACTTGAATCAGGTTTTTGAGCGATTGTTCTTGCAGGATGTTCATCCATACCAATAATTTCGGTTGTATGAACAATATCTACTTTTGATAGATCTGCATTCTCTTTGGTGAAAAGATCTTTAATAGCGTGTTCGTCACCAAATAGCACTAAACGAACATCATTGGGGAGTTCTGAAAGGGCATGAATTGCTCCTAGCGTTGTTTCACGCGGTGCAAAATCACCTCCCATAATATCAATCCCAATTCTCATATACTAAAGGTTAGAGCCGTATTACTCGGAATAAAATTCAAGAAAAGAAATAGTTGAATCAAAGGTATTATGCCTCTTTTTCCATTACTACTTTACCTTTATAATACAGTTTACCTTCATGCCAATGAGCACGATGATATAAATGTGTTTCACCAGTAGTAGAATCAACACCAACTGTTGGAGCTACTGCTTTGTAATGTGTCCTGCGCTTATCTCTTCTTGTTTTCGAGATTTTATGTTTAGGATGTGGCATGGGGCTAAAATATTATTAATTTGATTAATTCATTTTTAAATTTCTGAGAGCTGCCCATCGATCATTTTCAGGGTTTTGGCTATCAGCTTCTTTCTGACTTGCAATATGTTTTAACACTTCAGGATTACATTCTGGAATCCCGAGTTCATTATCTGGGTGAACAGGGCTATAAGGCACTTCAAGGGTAAGAAAATCGTATAGATGTAAAGCCATATCAATTTCATGAGCATTAGCTGGAAGACTTATTGAATCAACATCATCTTCCTCTTTCGAAACAACATCAACTAATCTTATAAGAAGCGATCTTTCGACATCAATTGATAAAGTCATTTCTTCCAAGCAACGCATACATTCTACCCAAATTATTCCATCTAGCTTTAGATCAAGTTGCATTGATGGTCCTTTATGAAGAATTACCTTTGCCTTTACTTGAGCTTTTTTAATAATTGAGCCTTCACGACCCTCAAAGAACGAATTTCCGATTTCATAATCGTATTCATGATCACCCAAAGGCAATCCTGTATATTTAATTAGATAAGCTGATCGATGTTCAGCCACGGCTTTACAATTTAAACTTGCTTTGGGAATATTGCAAGGGGGACAAAGGTAATAAATGTGAATAACTTTGGAAAAAGAAATCTCGAAAAGCCATACCTAGTATAATAGATTGCCATTATACCCCTAAAACAGGTTAAAAGAAATTGATTATCAATACATAACAAAGATTAATCATTCTCGATTTGTTCGATCAAATTACCTTTGGGCTATATTTATATTTTTAGTTATTCATCCGTTAGAGGATTATTTTGGATGGTTTTGAACAAATCAACTTTAATTGATCGAATTCAAGTTTTTTAACGATTTCAATAAAATTGGCTCAAATCTAAAATCAATAATTAAGGCAAAAGGAATTAATTATTCCATTTTAGAAATCTCTATTAAAAACGGACTGCGATTTTCTGAACAAAATTTTGTGAACCAATTACGACTTTCAACAAATATATCCCAGATTCCAAAGACTCCGTATTCATAAATAATTTATGATCCCCTTTACTTAAAACCTTGTTCTGAATTGAAATAATAAGTCGGCCAGTTTCATCATACAACCCAGCATTAACAAAACTTTGATGTGCTAAGGAAATTGGGATACAGGTAATTCCCTTTGATGGATTTGGAAAGACCTCTCCTAATTGATTGATTGCATTTCCAATTGTTGCTATCCCAGTAAAACCAGTTACGTCAAAATACCAAAAACCACTAGGTGCTGGCATTGGGCGGACTTGTTGTTTACCAGATATTGAATGAGCATCAATATAATAATATACTCTTGTTCCGATCGGTTGAGCAGGAATAACTGCTTCCCAAGAATTTATTTGTCCGCTTAGTGAAGCCATAGAAACACTTTGCCAAGGAAGTAAAGTATCTGTTCTATAAAAAACAGTTGATGTAGCTATTCCACTTTTATGTTGAACTCTTGCAATAACATTGTAACCAATAATGGTATCGGTTGTGTTCGCTAAAGGTTGATGACTTATTAGCAGAGGATCTGAAGTTCCTAATTCCTTCGTTATACAATGTAAAGCACCTAAAGCGCCAATGCTCGAAAGAGAATTAATTCCAACAACGTTATATCCTGGTAAGGCTTCCTTATAAATTCGTAAAGCAGTTGTATCAGATGGGATATTAAAAGTTGGGAAAATAATTGTCTTATTTATAAATGAGGAATTTGTGTATGTAAAATAACGACCAGTTGTATTTGGATATAAGCCATTATCACTAGGCATTGGTATCCTTACTACTTTATATGGAGTGCCATAAACTGAATTATAATTTGCTAAAATGTATTGAAGGTTAGCTTCAATTTGAGGGCCATCTGCAATACCTTGAGGATATTGTCCTACTAATAAAGTTTCTTCATCCAGTAATTTTAAATGCATATCAATATGATGAATTGCATCATAGGGTAAAGTAGGAAAACGGATATAGCGATTGATTCCCATAAAATGCTTTACGATAGTATCAATACCTGCAGCATTTTGTGTACCTCCATAACCTGCGGAAGGTAAATTATCGGTGATCACTAAATTAGATGCGAAGGCGGTTCCGAAACCATCGGTCATAAAATTGCCACCAGTATTTACAAGATTCCAAGGACTTGTAGTAGTTTGATAAAGAGGAGAATTAATTGCATTTGCAAGAGCTACTGAAACAGCGTCATCATTAGGGCGAACGCGATTATAAATCCAATCAATTGTTAACAGGCTATCAACATCATTAGTATAAACACTCCATGGGCCATAGTCTCTTGACCAAACTGAATTAAAAGGAGTAACAACAAAAACTACATTACTTGTATCGATACTATTATTTTGAAGATCATTAATAACTGTTTGAGCGTTTGAGCAAACAACGTAAACCTTACATTCTAATCTAGCATTACGAATAATTTCTCGGAGCATACTTGTATAGCTTGTCCAAGCAACAACAAGGCCTTGTATTTCTTCCCATTCAGCAATTGTTCTTACGTTAGAGGACGGAGGTATAATTGAAGAAGATGAAGCAGCAGAATTCCCTCGTGAAAGTCCATACCCTGGTAATTGCATGATTTCACCTGGAGTGATTCGATGATCCATTTGTGCAGATGCCGAAAATACTAGTAAGCTAAATAATACAGAGTAGAAAATTCTATTAAACATGGGATTAAATTTATATTTTCCAAATATAACGAAAAAGTCCTGTGCAAACTATACACAGGACTTTACAAACGTTAAACTTTTTGCGTCTATGATTTTGCAGTTTCAATTTTAGGGCCCATGATGCACATCTCTAATTGAATAATTTTTTCGAATAAAAAAACTTTGGTACATGTTTCATCAAGATCAAGAGGTTTAAAAAGAAAATCAACCGTTCCTAAATCAAATAGTTTGGATTTTTTTCGTTCATTTTTTGAAGCAGCAGTAACAAAAATAATAGGAATATGCTTTGTTTTTAAATCAGACCTTAGTTGTTTAGCAACTTCAATTCCATCCATATCATCCAATTTAAAATCAAGAAGAATAAGATCAACTTTTTCAATTGATGCCAATAGTAAAGCTTCGGCACCCGATGAAGCAGTAAGAAATTTTCTTGATTCTGATTCTAGTATATGTTCAAGTGTAAAGATATTCTCAGGAATATCATCTACCAATAGGATATTAATTTTATTCATTATTAATTCAATTCGATTTACTATTTATACATCCAAACTCTCATCAAAGAAATTAGCTGATCAGTTTGAAATGGTTTAGTAAGATAATCAGAAGCACCAGCTTCCATGCATTTTTCTCGATCGCCAGTCATTGCTTTTGCAGTAACTGCAATTACGGGGAGTGTTGCCCATTCGCTATTTTTACGAATCTCAGCAATTGCTTCATACCCATTCATATTCGGCATCATAATATCCATTAAAACAATTTCAATTTCTGAATTTTCTTTTAGTCGTTCCAATGCTTCTAAACCATCATAAGCACAAATAACTTTTAGCCCTTCATTCTCAAGTATATTAGTCATTGAATAAATATTTCGCATATCATCATCCACTAATAAAACGATTTTGTTTTGAAGCAATTCATTCATTTTATTTTGAACTTGTGAATACTTCTCGTGTCCTTTACTTACAGTATTTAAAAACAAACTAGTTTCATCAAGCAATTCATTTTGATTAGGGTAACTTTTTCCATTCAATAAGCCCTCGACTTCAAGTAAACATTCATCAGGATTATCATCTCGAAAAAATAACGGTATATTTTTCAAATCTAATTCAGCACGAATTGCTTGAACCATTTGATTTGTTATAACCTGTCCCTTATTTGAATCAATTATTAATCCATCGAATTTAGCACTACGCATTCTTACAATGCACTCGTTTAAATTCTCCACATTTTGAATATCGACTTTTCGTTCGCGCTCATGCAAAATGGATAAAATTTTTGCCATTTCTTCCTTATGATCTCCTAAATATAAAAGCTTATGTTCTTGACTACTTTTATTACCTTCAATATGCTGGAACAGTTCTTCCATTTCATCCTTACCTGCAGGCTTGCCTACATAAGATTCGGCACCCATATCCAAGCCGAGTTGTGCTTTGTCGATTGAAGAAATTACATGAACAGGAATACTTTTTAGATGAACATTTTCTTTTAGTTTTTTCAAAACCGTCCATCCATCTAATACTGGAAGACGCATATCAAGAATAATTGCATATGGTTTATAGTTTTCAGCATATGTTAGTCCTTGTTGTCCTTGCAGTGCGATAATTGCCTTAAAGCCGTATCGATGACAATGGTTCATTAACATCCTAGCAAAAACATAATCATCTTCAACAATCAAAATTAATTTATCTCCCTCTTTGATATTAGTACGATCGTCCTTAATTTCATCATCATTATATGTAGAACTTAAGGCTGCAACTTGTTCTCTCGTTACTGAGGTTCCTACCTTATTTATAGAATTTATATTAGATTCAAGTGAATGATTCGTTGAATCCTGAATATGCAAGGATGTTTGTGGCAAATAAATTATGAATGTGCTTCCTTGACCTTCAACACTTTCAACTTTCATTTCTCCACCTAACATATGAGTAAGCTCTCTGCTTATCGCCAATCCGAGACCAGTTCCCCCAAATTTTCTACTTGTTGAACCGTCGGCTTGTTGGAATGCTTCGAAAACTAATTTTTGTTTATTCTCAGGAATACCAATTCCAGTATCGCGAACAGATATACAAAACACTTGATCGGTTTGCAACAATGTTTTTTCAGCGAACAGAATATCAGAAGATGCCTTTGAAATTTTAAATTCAACTTGTCCACCTGCGGAAGTAAATTTAAATGCATTTGACAATAAATTTTTTAATACTTGCTCAATGCGTACTTTATCCGAAAGAATTTTTTCGGTTTTAGATAGCTCTAGATTGATTTTAAAATCAATTTGTTTTTCAGTAGCAAATTCTCTGAAAAGCAGTTTCATGTCTTCAGCTAAATCACCTATTGCAAAAGATTCGATTTGGAGTTCAACTTTACCTGCTTCAATTTTAGATAAATCAAGAATATCATTTATAAGGCTTAACAAATCAGAACCTGATTTATGAATAATATTTGCATGCTCAACTTGCTTAGTATCTAAATTTTTAAATTTATTATCAGATAATAATTTAGCAAGAATTAGAATACTATTTAAGGGCGTTCTTAATTCATGACTCATATTTGCTAAAAATGCAGATTTATATTTATTACTTTGTTCAAGTTGTTCTGCTTTAAACGACAAACTCATTCTGGCATCTTCGATAGCCAAATTTTGTTCTTCTAACAATCCTGCTTTGTCTTGTAACTCCTGATTTACTTGCTTTAGTTCTTCTTGTTGTTCCTTTAATTCTTCTTCTGACTGTTGAAGTAATTGAGATTGGTTAGTAAGTTCATTATTAATTTTGCGCAACTCTTGTTCCTGATATACAAGTTCTTCGGATTGCTTACGTGACTCTTCTAATAATTGTGATGTTATAAGATTTGCACGGACACTAAACAAACTAGCTGCAATAGGTTCCGCCATTTTTTCTAACAACGCTTTTTGAGTACTTGTAAGTTCTTTGATTGAAGCTACTTCTATAGCACCAACTACTTGTCCACTGGTAGTTAATGGTATAATCATTATGCTGCATTGCTTAGATTCACCAATTCCAGTATCGATGGTAAAAAACGGATCGCTTATATTATCTAATGATATAATTTTATTTGCAGAAATTGCTTGACCAATTAATCCTTCCTTTAATTCATATCGTTTACTATTTAAAATTTTATTATTTAATGCATAATAAGATCCTAGCTGGATATGTAGATCGTTCATGTCTTCATTATGCAATAAAAAAATAGCAGCTTGTTGCACATCTACTTCAGTAACTATACTATCAATAACCTTATCTAGAAAGATATTAAAGTCTTCTGTGGAGGATCGCATAATTTCATTTAGACTTGCCAATCCATCTGCCATTTTACTTCGATTAGCATCTTCTTCAGAAGCAGCTTTTAATCGATTTCTCATGGTAAGTAATGAATGCCCTTGAATATCATTTGCACTCAATGGCTTAAAAGGATGATTAAAATTACCTTTTCCGATTTCATCTACAAAATCAGAAGTTTTTCTAAATCCATCAATTAAAAATCCTAACGCTTGAAGCATTTCTCCAACAACATTGCGGGGGATTTTCATTTTTAGCTCTGGTAATTCGCCCTTACCCATCTGCATAATTACTCCTCTTACCTGCAGAACTGGAACAATTATAGAACGAGTTATTACAAAAGCAGCAAAAAGAATAGAGCCAATAATTAATAAAGCGATACCTAAAACCAAAACCAAGAGTGAATTAAATTGATAAAGCATATCATCCTGCTCTTGCATTGCCATTTTTGTTTGATCTGCAATAATACTTTTCAATTGATTAGTAATTTTTTCAGAACGTGGAATGATTTCCATTTCCAAAATTTCTTCAGCAGCAAATCGTGTTGCAGGATCTTGATAACTTTCAAAAGAAGACAACATCCGCATTATTTGTAATTGAAAGTTAATTAAGGATTCATAATCAACGAATATTTTATTAATTGAAGCGACATGATTTTTACTCTTCCAATGATTATCTAAAGCTTGGAATTTGCCTCGCAATTGGATATATTCAATATTATTAAGCGACCTAAGACTATCTTTATCAGCAGAATTATTTGGCAGATAAACCCAATTTGTTGTTAGCATTCTCGATCTAGTTACAAGTAGATTCATTTGAGCTAATGCATCAAGTGATGGATTTGTATTATTAACAATATCGCTAGTAATTTGCTGACTTTTTCGAATAGTATAATTACTAATAATTGCGTTAATAATTGCAATTGCAATTACCACAATAAAGACCAGATAAATTTTCCGATCTATTTTTTTGAAAGCGCTTTTGTTAAACATAATTTTATTATTATCTGTTCGTAGATGCCAATTCGTATAATTGATTTGATACTTTAAATCCCTCTTTCTTAATATTCATTTCATTTAATTCAAATCGAATATGACTATCCCTTTCATAAATATTTATACTTCCTCCATGAGAATTCAACCTTTTCTCTTCAGTAATAATTAGTATCGATTTGCCATTACATTTATCCAACATCGTATTAAGTTTATCACCTTGTCCGTTTGCAATAAAAAGCAAGTTGGCATTGAATGATTCTTCTATTGTAGTAATATCATAAATTTCAACAGGCTTATCAATAATTTTTCGGTCCTTTAAAATAGCAGTAAGTTTTGCACTAATTGCTGGGTTACCAAATATTGCAATTCTAAATTTCGAAGAATTTATCTTTTGATCAGGCCATTCAATATGCTTCGTAAAATTGTAAATAAACAATGATTTAACTACATTCACATCTTGAATCTTTCCTTCTTGAAAAGAACATACCATTATTGCCATTGGTAAAAATAATGCCAATAGCAATAATCTAATTTTCAATATAGAAGTGGTTATTTTTAACACTTTATATTAAAAATTTTGAAATGAAACTTTTAGTTGAAATTCGCGACTCATTCCTGGTAGTGGAGCATGATTACTATTATATGGTTGGATAAACCATTGTTGATTATCTAACAAATTATAAACAGCAAATTGAGCACTCAATCCTTTAATTCGATTAAACAAATAATTGAGTTGAAAATTTACTGATGCAGTTGGTGATACTGTTGAATAAACAGGATTTCCGATATTATCTACGGAAGCTATTTGATATCTTTTTGAGTAAAGAACGGAATTGATATTAAAATTTAAATTTTGGATAATATTTAATCGAAAAGAGATATCTCCTTTAAATGGAGACAATCCTAAATGCTGATCCTCCTCTTCCGGAACATTATAGGATGTTACTTCTGAATTATCCTTTGCTATATAATATGACCCATTTAAATCAATTCCGCCCCATTGTTTTTTATATTTATAGGATATCTCTAATCCACGAGTTCCAGTAATATTAATATTCTTGTATGCATCAAAATTTGTAATTGTATCAAAATAATAAATTATTGGATTATGCGTTTTGATATCAAATGCATTCAATATTAAATAAGAATTTTCATTAAGATTATAACCTACTTCAAGTTCAAAAACATTTGTTACTTCTGGTTTAATATTTAATGATAAATCAATATTTTCAGTACTAGGAGATCTAAATGATCGGCTATACAATGCTTTCAAATGAAATCTATTAAATTCACCAGTAATGCCAATGCGAGGAACTAATGTAGAAGCGAACCTACTATTATCATTAAATCTTATTCCTCCAATAATATGATAGTTTTTAATGTTTATTAATCCTTGCAAAAAGAAAGAAAGATTATTGTAAGTAAGTTCTGAAGAGTTATTCGTTTTAAAATCTTCGCCAATACCAATCTTTTTGGAACGGTCGTAAAAATACGATCCACCACCCGATAAATTTATATGATCAGAGGGGTCATAAACAGCCAACAAAGAAGTACTATATCGTTCACTACTTTTCTTAAATGGTATGTCAGTGCTATCTAAAGAGTCATTATTCCCATCATAAGACCATGGTAATTGATAACGAAAATTTATTTTAGGAATAACTTTAAAATGATCATTAACTTTATATTCGTAATTTACTTCTCCTAAATAACTATTAAAATGAAGTAGTAGCGGTTGTTTTACAATTGCTTGGTATTCATCATATGACTTAACACTGTAAATATCTGCAATAGCTCTTATCCCTAATTTACCTATTGATGAGCCAAGATTTAAATAAACATTATCAAGATTCGAATTCCATCTTAAAGAAATACTATCGCCATAAACATCATTATAATTTGAATGACTTCTTTGACCTTGAGAGGCAAAAGCTTGAAGACTTATTGAACGATTATCAGATTTTGTACCAAGAAAAAGATTTGCACCTCGTCGAGAATAATCTTTAACAGAGGTTCCATAAAAAGCTGATGATTGGATTTCGTTTTTATTTTGAATAGTTCTGGTTATAACATTAATTACAGCGTATGCCGCATTTCCTCCATACAAAGCAGATCCAGGACCTCTAATAATTTCAATTCGATCTATATTTTCAACTGGATAATGGTTTCCAAACTGCAAAGTTGAATATAATCCGTCATTCATCTCTTGGCCATCAATTAATAAAACGGCTTTCCCTTCATGAGCCCAATTTCCTCTTACTGCTAATCCAACAACACCTTCAACATCAACACCAAATTCAAAACCAGGAACATGTTGTAATACCTCCATCAAATCACGACTGCCTGAATTGCGAATATCTTCTGCGGTGATATAACTAATAATTCCTGGGGACTGACGAGCAGTTAACTCCTTAATAGAGGCAACCGTAATTTTAATATTCATTAAATCCATTAACGATAATGTATCAAACGAAGTCGATTGAATTGATTGCGTTTGAGCATTCAGATTCTGAATTACGGATAAAAATAAAATCAGAATTATAAATTTCTTCTTCATGAGGTAGGTAATAAACACCATAATTTATACGGATACCCTTGCAAAAAGTTTTAATGAGAAAGATTACTCACATATTTTGAAAAATTATTTAAAAAAAAAGCTGTTTTGTCGTTGACAAAACAGCTTTTAACGAAAACAAAAAGGTTAAGGTTACCTTATCAACGAAATAGTTCCTTTATATTGATTTCCTGCAACATTTAATATAAAAAAGTATGTTCCTGTAGGGCATTCATCACCCTTGTTATCTTTGGTACCATTCCAACAAGTGAATGC